>NZ_JFHJ01000500.1:0-2626 GCF_003666285.1 Mesotoga sp. HF07.pep.5.2.highcov
AAAACCCTTTCAGTGCTTCACGATATTTATGAGGAAAAGAAGTCTGCTTTCGGCGATGAGTTTCCTCAGGTCATCAAGTACATTATGCTACGGATGATTGATGAAAGATGGCGAAGGCATCTAGAAGCTATAGAGCACCTAAAAGACTCCGTGGGTCTAAGGGCTTATGGTCAGAAAGATCCTGTGTTAGAATTCAAAAAGGAATCTTTCATACTATTCCAGCAGTTGACCGATTCTCTATACGATGACATAGCAAGCGCTATCGTAAGAATTGTAAGAGTCGATAGCGATAAGGCTAAGCAGAACGCCGATAAGGAGTTTAAGAGTCTGCAGGCCGTTCATTCTGATTTCAGCGGAGGCGATAAGAAGAAAGAAGTTGCTGGAAAAAAGAAGGGCACTAAAAGATTCAAAGTTAAGCGTTGAACCGGAGGTGTAATTTGATAAGTTATGAAACTAACTCGAGAATACAAGAGTTGAAGGAGAAATTTGAGTCCATCAGGGCTACGCTTGATCTCGAGCGGATAGATGAAAAACTAAAGGAAATCGAGAAGAGGATGAGCGACCCCTCTATTTGGAACGATAAGCGTGAAGCGTCGAATCTGGGAAGAGAAGCGCAGTCTTATCGATCTACAATCGAACTTCTGAGAGATGTGGAAGAGGAATTTGAGAGTATTGAGATTGCAGTAGAACTTTCAGGAGAAGATGAGAGTTATGTAAAGCATGTTGAAGAACTTCTCAGGTCAGCGGAAAAAAAGGTAAGAGAATTCGAACTTACGATTCTTCTGAGTGGAGAGTATGACATCAACAATTGCTTCATTTCAATTCACCCCGGCGCCGGAGGGACGGAGTCTCAGGACTGGGCCTCCATGTTAATGAGAATGTACATGAGATGGGCTGAGGCTAACAGATACAAAATAACGATCGTCGATGAGCTACCTGGAGAAGAAGCGGGTATCAAGAGTGTGACAATTAATCTAGCTGGGCCGCATGCTTATGGAAAGATGAAGTTTGAGGCGGGAGTACATAGGTTAGTAAGGATTTCGCCATTCGACGCCAATCACAGAAGGCACACTTCCTTTGCGTCCGTAAGTGTCTTTCCCGAGATGGATGAAGTTCCAGAGATTGAAATCAGGCCCGAGGATCTGAAGATAGACACGTACAGATCAGGTGGTGCGGGCGGTCAACATGTTAATAAAACGGATTCTGCGGTCAGGATTACTCATCTACCAACCGGAATAGTTGTTGCATGTCAGACTGAAAGATCGCAGCATCAAAACAAAGCGAATGCAATGAAGATGTTATATGCAAAGCTTTTCGAGATTGAGATTGAGAAAAAAAGAAGCGAAAAACTAAAATTGATGGGAGACCAGAAAGAGATTTCATGGGGGAATCAGATTAGATCTTATGTCTTTCAGCCTTATACATTGGTGAAGGATCACAGAACTGATTTTGAGACGGGTGATATTCAATCTGTCATGAATGGCGAGATAGATGAATTCATTGAGAAAGAATTGCTCTTCTTCTCATCAATTGAGAAATCCTTGGAATGATTTACACCGTTAATTTGACTTTGATGGAAGAAAAATGTTATTATTCTCTTGAGCGGAGTGAATTTAGTGTCCAGGCAGTACGATGAACGCCACAGGAGCGTGATGATTCACGAAGCGCTCCATTATTTGCTTGGTGGGCGTTTAACTGGCACTTATGTTGATTGTACCGCTGGTGAAGGTGGCCATATCGGAGCAGTGCTTGAAGCCACCAAAGGTCGGGCAAAAATCATCGGACTTGATGTTGATAGTGAGGTTCTGGATATAGCGGAGCAGAATCTCAAAGATTACCGGGAAAGCGTTGAATTATTCAATTTATCTTATGTCGACTTCGAAATTGCATTGAAACAGGCTGGTGTTGAGAAAGTGGATGGTTTTCTCCTGGATGTTGGAGTTTCCACTTTCCAGTTGAAAGCAAAGGGTAGGGGCTTCTCGTATGAACTGGATGAACCGCTCGATATGCGTATGAACCTCTCTCAGAAAAGAACGGCAGCAGATGTTGTGAACAGCTACAAGGAAGATGAACTTAGCAAGATAATTTTCGAGTTTGGTGATGAGAAGCGTTTTGCAAGGAAAATAGCTAGAAGCATCGTATCGAGAAGGCCTCTGTTTACGACGAAGGATTTGCACGATGCGATCAAGGCGGCAATACCACCGGCCGAAAGATACAAACGAAGACGACATTTCGCAACAAAGACTTTTCAGGCAGTAAGGATTGAAGTCAATCAGGAGCTTGAGAACATCGAAAGTACTTTGAGAAAAATCCCCGGTTTTCTGAACCAAGGCGGTAGGATCGTTATTATTTCTTTTCATTCTTTGGAAGACGGCATAGCTAAGAGAGTGTTTAGGGAGAAGTCGGAATCTGAGCTGAAAATACTTACGAAGAAACCGGTGCAGCCGTCGAAAGAAGAAGTAGAACTCAATCTAAGAGCAAGAAGTGCAAGATTGAGGGCAGCGGAGCGGATTTGAAGGGAGGAACATCTCGTGCAAGCCATAACAGCGAAGCGGAAGCCGCTGGTTCGCGAAGGCGGCAAAGCCTTGGCAAACAGCGATGTTTGGGGTTTATTTGGTTTTCTGCA
>NZ_JFHJ01000103.1:0-778 GCF_003666285.1 Mesotoga sp. HF07.pep.5.2.highcov
CTGAATACAAGTCGAGCGAATCATGTCATTCATATTAGAGATATCTTTCTTCAAGACCTAGGGAAAGTGCCATAATATCTTCATCGTCGGGCCAACCAAAGGTTGCACGCCCCTTTATTTGTTGAGTTTTTTGAGATACAATGGGACTTATGGACAGGATCTTCATTGTAGTTTATTTCATATTGACTTTCATACTTATTGTACTTTCAAAGAGACGGAGGGTACTGATCGCCTTTACCGCAGGTATGATGCTTGTGGCCCTCAAGGTCTCCGAGAGTATGAGAATCGAAACAATTTCCCAGTTCGTGGACTTCAACGCCATATTTCTTCTAATAGGAATGATGGTTATTGTTGCTGTAATTAAATCGACGGGATTCTTTCAGTATGTGGCAGTCAGGACTTTGAAGGCGACAAAAGGTAACATCCTTTTACTATCGGTGCTATTTTCCGCTCTTATAGCGGCCTTTTCAATGGTTTTGGACAATGTGACTACGATGATCATGTTCATGCCCATCATTTTCTTTGTCGCAGATACTGCAGGATTCAATCCTTTTGGATTCACGGCTGTTATGATTCTCGCTTCAAATATCGGGGGGTGTATGACCCTTGTTGGCGACCCTCCAAACATTATCATAGGTAACGCATCGAAGATTCCATTCTTGACCTTCACCAGTCTTGTGTTTATTCCGCTTGTACTGACATATATAGTTCTAATGCTAATCTCGCGATTCAAAATTCTAAGGGGTCTCTCATCTATTTCGGACAAGAAAGATGAGAT
>NZ_JFHJ01000458.1:0-679 GCF_003666285.1 Mesotoga sp. HF07.pep.5.2.highcov
CTTTCGGGCTTTGATTGCTCATCTTAGATTTGGAGCGATCAGTGCTACGTCAAGGACAAAACGTTCCTCAAAGAAAAATGACAATTCGGCGCTTGCGATAATCGCCTTTCTTGCCGCGGTCGCAGGATTAGGAGCGTTATTCTCGTTCATAGGAAGGCTTTCTCTCCTCGCGGTATCTAGAACGAGGGAGTACTTTGCAGATGCGCGGGCCGTTGAGCTGACCAGAAATCCCTTGGGACTTTCCAGAGCTTTGAGAAAGATCGTTACCAATTCTGCGAAGCTTCAAACCGCCAATGTAGCAACAGCTCATCTGTTTATCTCCGATCCTTTGAAGAGAAGGATAAACAACAAGAGTTCCTTTTTTGCGTCTTTGTGGAGTACACATCCGCCTATCGCAATGAGAATTTCAATCCTTGAAAACAGATCTTTGAAAGAGATAGAGGATGAACTCTCCGACTACATCTGACCGTACATGACTCTCCAATGAATTCACTCAAGCGATGAGTTAGAGGAAACGAACCTGTAACTTGACAATAGGAAGTGGTACTGGTAGTATAGGAATTGCTGACGCGAAGTTAGCGTTAGCGGGGAAGGCGAGCGAGGAGAAAGGGTCATTGAAAAATGGATAGCAATCCAGCGAGTTTCAAAAAAATGAGTCATGGATGGAGGGTTTGATCCT
>NZ_JFHJ01000694.1:0-1535 GCF_003666285.1 Mesotoga sp. HF07.pep.5.2.highcov
CCATGTGCCCGGAAGAAGCGAAATTGCCAGATCAAACCAGTATATTGCTCTATCAGCACTTTCGTATACCAGATCAATGAGTAACTGTCTGAATTCACCGCTCTCTCCAAAGGCGCTGGTCATCATGGTCTCTCTAGAACTGATGAAACTGTAGTATTTTGTTAACTCGCTGTTTATGCTAGTATACAACCTTCCAAGAATTCTAGGTGTTTGTCGTTCGCTGAAAAGTATTACTGACGATTCGTAATAATCGGCCGCGTCCAGAATCATCTGAATCTGAGTAATGAAATACAGCTGCAATCCCGAAACGTATTCGGGATTGTCAAAGACCGAAATGTTTTTCTCGAAGAAATCGCGGAAAGGAAGAGTCCGAATCGTCGTCCTGTGAACGGGGATTATTTTGGGGTTGCCCTTGAACTCCGGGATTATATCGGATGAGTATTCATCCTTGCCTGTGAGAATAGACTTCATGAGTTCCGGGTTGTCTTTGGCAGTTTCAAGTCTCTGTGTTTTTGTACCTAGCCCGGCGATGTACCATAATGGCTTTCCGAAGACCGGATAAACTCTGTTTGAGAACTTGAAATTCTCAATGGCCTTTTCATAATACTCCCCTGATCTCGCCAAGTAGAAGTTATATTGGTTAATTCGATTATCTATTTCGTCGAGTAATTTGCGCACCTCACTCTGCCGATCTTTCTCGGCCAACTCAAGAAGGTCTATTTGGCTCGCTCCAGGATACTTCGAACGAATCTCACTTCCTTTGGCGCTCATGTAGCTGGTAACGTCTTTAAGATAAGCATAATTGCCAGCGTAACTATTGATTTCATTCTTTGCTTGCTCGAGAGCCTTAATATTGAGGCTTTGAGCCTGGTTGTAGTAAGCGAGATAATACTGCTGATTAGTCTGGCCGATCCTAAAAAAGCCTTCCCCTATAAAGGCTGAGGTTTTCAGAAATATCAGGACCCCTGCAAGAACCATAATGACTACTGCAAACGGGAGTCTACTGATTTTCTTGTTTTTTAGATCTGGATTGAAGTATTTTCCAACAACAACTGATCCCAAAAAGATTGCCAGCATGAGATTTGGTTGCATGTGTAGGGGGAACTCAAAGAAACTGTGAACTGCCAGAGAGAATATTCCTGCCCCCAGCGATCCGTAAAGCAGTAAGTCCCTTCTATTGTCGATCTTAAGTAGATTCTTCAAATATCTAAAAACGAGCAATCCAACAAGAAGAACGATAAATAGAAATCCAATTAGACCCATTTCTCCCAGGCCCTGTACGTAGTCGTTGTGCGTCCTTTTGAAATTATTCCAAACTGGCATAAAGTAAGGACTATGCTGAAGAACATCTGGACTGTACAGCAAATGATAGAGTTGAAAAGTGCCAATGCCCGAGCCAAATGGAATTCTCAACTTGTTCTCACTTTCCAGCCACTGAAAAATCGAATTGTACCAAGCAGAAAACCTTTCATTCCAGGAACCCGAAGAAGTGATAGCATATTCCAGTCTTGCGGTTATGTTGATTCTTCCATCAC
>NZ_JFHJ01000569.1:0-1540 GCF_003666285.1 Mesotoga sp. HF07.pep.5.2.highcov
AACGGCTCGCCGACCTTACCAAGAAAGATGTCCACACCTAGATAGAAGTTCAGGAGAGCGTCAAAAGCAACTACCGCAGCTCCAATTACAAAAAAGATCATTACAATTTCTAGCTTCTCGATGGTGTTCCATTTGTTCGAAATATAGACCGCTGTGAAAGAGAGAAAAACTACATAGAGAGCGATTTCTAAAGAATATCTCAGGTACTGTGGATTGTCCATAGAGACCACGATCAATGACAAAAGAGCCGCTATGCCTATTCCGAAAAATGCCAGATGAACGTCTCCAAATTCTACTGAAATCTCTTTTTTCCTTATTAACACAGAAAGAAAGATAATTGTGAATCCAATAACGTAGAAAAGATGTTTTCCAGTTGAAGGCTCATGTGTGAATCCCTTTGTGACAAACAAAGGGATGAACAGCGTTAAAAACAGATAGACAATTGTCTCAAAGTCTATAACATGCTTCTTTACGGACATCCAAACCACCTCGTCAAAGCAAAGAGTTCAGGACTAAAAGCGCAGAGAATTGCCATTATTAGTTTCGTCAGCATTCAGTAGCGAACTTTTCGAATTTTCGGTATTAGCTATTTTGATTATTTCTTTGTACGCTTTCTTCTTTTTTGCCTCTTTCCCTCTTCATTGTAATAGTAGTAGTAGTGATAGTAATAGCTTGAATTCTTCTCATCAACACCATTCACAATTACTCCAAGGATCTTGATTCCCACTGTTTTTAGATTCTCAACAACTATTCTCAAGCCATCCTTAATCGCCCTTCCAGGCCTCACGACCAGTACTATCCCATCAAGCTTGTTACCGATGAGAGATACATCTGAGGTAACCACAGCCGGAGGCATATCTATGAGAACTTTATCGTATCTCTGCTTGAGTTCTGAAAGCAGGGCATCGATGTTTTTCGATGAAAGCACTATTGTTGGATTGGGAGGAATAGTTCCAACCGCTATGAAGTCCATGTTATCCGCGTAGTGTTGTATAACTTCATCAATTGTTGTGTTTCCCATAATCACATCTACTGCGCCCTTAGTTATCTTTCCTGCCTTGAGGATCTTCTCTATCCTCGGACGACGCAAATCGAGATCTAAGAGAATGACTCTCTGACCGCTGTTTGCCATTGAGTAGGCCAGGTTCGCTATCACAAAACTCTTTCCCTCGGTAGGCAGAACGGAAGTAACGGCAACAGACTTTCCCTCACCCATCGTGAAGGAAAGGTTGCTTGCGGCCAACTTGATTGATTCTGAGGAAGGAGCGGTGGGATTCTTCTCAACGTACATTTCCTCGCTTGCCCCCTCAATATTCGGAATTCTACCAATGATAGGCTGTCTGCTAAACCGTTCTATCTCTTCTTCCGTCTTCAAAGTCTTGTCGAGGTACTCAGCAAGGAAGACCATGAGCATTCCGAGAAAGATTCCAAGCACACCTCCAATTGCGAGAGAAAGTTTTTTGTTCGGCTTTACCGCAGACTGGGGTACAGTTGCAGGATCAACTATTGCTGCGTTTCCAACTACGGCAGCTTCACTGAT
>NZ_JFHJ01000562.1:0-736 GCF_003666285.1 Mesotoga sp. HF07.pep.5.2.highcov
GTTCAGAAAGAAGAAAGTTTGTCGTTATTCTTGCTCTCTTTTTTTCCACATTTGCTTTTTCGCTTACTATCTGCATCGACCCCGGTCATCAGAAAGAAGCGGACCTGACTCTTGAACCTATAGCTCCAGGTTCGGAAATGACTAAGGCAAGGGTTTCCACTGGGACACGCGGATCCTCGACCGGTATTCCAGAATACGTTTTTAATTTGGAGTTCTCTTTCATGTTGAGGGATAGGCTTCTTCAGGAAGGGTATGAAGTTGTCATGACCAGAGATAGTCACGATGTCAACATAAGCAATGTTGAAAGGGCGAAGATAGCAAACGAGGCGAATGCCGATCTTTGTATTCGAGTCCATGCTGACTATAGCTCCGATAGCAGCCTCAAAGGATTCATGTTACTAATTCCATCTGAAACCTCTGCTCAAAGTCCATTGATCTATTCGGACAGCAAAAAGGCCGCGGAAAAGATCATGGCAAGTCTATTGCAGATCGATGGTATAGATTCACTTGGAATTAGGCCACGCGACGATATTACTGGATTCAACTGGTCAGAAGTTCCCGTACTAATCTTCGAAGCGGGCTTTATGTCAAATCCCGAAGAAGATGTCCTTCTCTCTACCAGAGATTACAGGGAAAAGCTCGTGGAAGCTCTCGTCACAGGAATTGAGGATTACTTTCTGACGAAGTAATGTGATTCAAAGGTCGAACAGAAAGGATCTTTTGTCATGGTTCTTTT
>NZ_JFHJ01000670.1:0-4707 GCF_003666285.1 Mesotoga sp. HF07.pep.5.2.highcov
GAGAAGCTCTTTGGTTAAACAGCGAAGCAAATCCTCTTCACTTCGATGGAAATTTTTCTTAGTAACATCAAAACTCTCTCGAAGGCAATCTCCTTGGTAACGACAGTTTCGCATCCTAAACCCGGTCATTTTTGGATTTCATTTCAGAGAATAACCGGTAAGCCTTCCGTGTCCAGTTGCGTAGGTAATTGATCTCGTATGGCCGCTGCAATCGCCAATGAATTTCAGATTCTTATAGCGACTGTTGTTGATCTTGTTTGAGTAAAATTTGACTTCCACGGCATACATGAGATTGTCTGGATAAGAGATTCCCGGGATTACTTCACTTAGTTTCTCAACAAATTCTGTAATGGAAACGGATATTCTCCTTGGCAGCACAAGATTAATATCTCCAAGAATATAATCTCCTTCAGGTAGCGTGGGCTTAACTCTCCCTAACCTCTTAGTTCTCTTGGTTTGTATGAAGTCCTCGTAAGTCTGAAGGATCACTTTCCTGCCACCAGCCAGAATATTACTTAGCCTGCTAATATATGAGCCATATCCTATTGGATCACGAAAGGGCTCAGTAAATCGCGTAGTACAAAGTATCGCAAAATTGGTGTTTTCAGAACTCCCACCCGAGTTCGAGTGACCATTCACTGTCACAAAATCATCGTAGTTCTCTAGAACTACCTTTCCTGAAGGGTTATTGCAGAAGGTTCTTACTGTATATCCTGTCTTGGTTTTGAGTCTCACTTTAAACTCGTACATCTCTTCGTTGATTTCTTCCACCACATGATCTGGGATTTCAAATCTAACTCCAATATCGACTGTGTTGCTAGAAGCCACGATTTCAGGATAGCGGTCTGTCACTTTCTTTATTAGTGAATGGCCGCTCCTTCCAACAGCTACCACGACATAGTCAAATACAGCCTCGAATCCCTCGCCGCGAAGGATTATTTTCTCGTCTTCGATGTCTATGTCATCCACTCTAGAACCAAAGTGAAATTTAAGATTATTTCTAGTCGAGAATTCCTCAAATATCTTTGTAAGCACCGAACTTAGTTTATCTGTACCTATATGCCAGAAGGTAGAATTAACAGGCTCGAAGCCTTTTGAATAAAAGAGATCGAAGAAACGCGATCTTCTATCAAAAGAGACACCTCTTTTCACCTCGCGCCTATCATCTGGATTGAGTTTTTCCAGGTAGAAGTCAACGACTTCATTCTGGATCGCGAGAGGAATCTCCATGTCTCCTCCCATTGTTTCCGACACGAAGATCTTTCCATCGGACCGTATTCCGCTTATACTGGAACTGAAAATATCTTTTGAACGCTCCAGAACATGAATTTCATGATCCTCATCTAAAATTTCACTTATGAAACCTATCGATGCTGCTCCAAATCCCACAACTCCGATTTTCATTGTTTTGCTCCTAAAAGAGAAAGTTTGTCTTCAGGGATAGATATTATTCCCAGCTGAACTTGTACCTATGAAGCCGCAGTTCGTCCCGTAGTTGCACAAGTTGCTTTCTTAAAACCTCGTTTAAAGGGGCACCTCTGTTTTTCCTAAATTGCCAGGCTTCATATTCCTTTTCACCTGCGGTGTAGATTCTTTCTTGACCCGGTGCCTTTTTGGATTTCCTGAGTTCTCTGAGAATGTCTCCCGCAAGCTTCTTAAAGTCATCTAGTTGTGTGAACGGTTCTATGTCTATCGCGATGAAGAAATGGCCTATTGGAATCGGCTTTTTTTCGTTGTTATCGGCAATTCCTGTTAACATCTTCAGATAGCTTCCCGTTTGCAGCGCGGCCGACAGAATCTCAACAACAGTTGCGTAGCCGTATCCCTTATACCCGGCTGTCTCCTCGCCTATGCCGCCCAGGGGAGTTAGAGCGGCTTCACCCTTTGTCAAATCAATCAGTATTTTTTGAGTGTCGGTCCTGGGTCTCCCATCTAGACCGATGACCCATCCCTCTGGTAACTCTTTTCCCGCTCGAGCGTACACCTCGATCTTTCCTCTTTGTGCCACAGAAGTAGCGCAGTCGAGAACAAAAGGAAACTTCTCATCTGTAGGGATTCCAAAAGTCAGGGGGTTCGTTCCCAACATATTTTCCACACCAAATGTCGGGGCAATTGACGGACGAGCATTAGTGCCTGTAATGCCTATCATTCCGTTTTCAACTGCCATAATTGGGTAGTAACCCGCTATTCCATAATGTGTTGAATTTCTTACGGCAACCATTCCCATTCCATATCTCTTTGCTTTTTCAATAGCAAGTTTCATTGATTTGAACGCTATCACATGACCCATTCCATTGTGGCCGTCAATTACTGCTGTCGTAGCACTTTCTCTGACGATTTCGAACTCAGTGATGGGATTTTGAATGCCAGCGCGGATTCGATCCACATAGATAGGTTTCAATCTGCCAATACCATGTGAATCAATTCCCCGTTTATCTGAGGTGATGAGAACATTTGCGCAGATTTTCGCGTCTTCTTCTGGAACCCCGATTCCAACAAATACATCCTTCATGAAAGCTTCCAGAGTATCAAAATCGACCCAAACTACATCTTTGTAGATTTCGTTCACAAGATTACCTCCCTTTTCTCCTCCTTCTGACATTATACAATCTGTGAAAGACATCTTCTTTTTTTTTGTTTTCCTGAAGCATCGAATCTCCGTAAATCAAGAGAAGCAGAATCCGTTGAGATATTTACATGAAACGCGATCGCTTCTTATAAATCGTCAAACGAGTGTACAGCTTGCTTTTCAAAGGCAGAATCGAGTAGAATTAATTGATGTAGGATAGATGAAGAAGATATTTTATATTATCAATGATGCAGGAAAGATTGGTGAAGAAGTTTGAAGGACAGAATTGGACCAGGAATATACCTCTACCCTATGCCTGTGGTGGTTATAGGAACGATGAATGAAGAGAGGCCTAATTACACCACGATCGCGCTTTGTGGAGTTGTGGAGGTGCAGCCGCCCATGATTCAGATCTCTCTGGCAAAGAGCAGACTGAGTTGCAAGAATATAGAGGATACCGGGTATTTCAGTGTGAATGTTCCTTCCCTTGACATGTTAAGAGGGGTAGACTACATGGGAATTCATTCTGGGAAGACCACTGACAAATCAGAACTCTTTAGAACCTTTCCAGGTGAAAAGGGAAATGTGCCTATGATTGAAGAGGCACCTTTGAATATGGAATGTGAGCTGGTTAGTAAATTTGAGTTCGGTGGAGCACACATTGCATTTGTTGGAGAGGTTGTTCAAACATATTGTTCTGAATCGTGTCTTGTTGATGGACTTCCAAATATCAAGAAGATAAGTCCGGTAACCTTCTCCGTTTATGACAATTCTTATTGGTCCATTGGTATGCACCTTGGGAAGGCATGGAATATTGGAATAAAATACACCCCTCCAAAAGAAGGCACGGATTAGATCCTTCGAAGGAGGGGTCTTGAGCTCTACTTCTTTTCGTATGATGTTGGCCCATCGGCCCAGCCAGTTTCGTCCAACCATTCTTTGGGGTAACCGGTTGGTTGAGCCATGTTCCCTTTTTCATTTATGAACCCATCATTATATCTCACAATGAGATACTCGGACAGTTTCCACCATGCTTCAACTATTTCCTGGGAGTTTCTAGAGCAGAATCTCGCTAGATATCTGCCCGCTTCTTCGGGCTTTGTGAGAAGGATTTTTGTTATATGGGCTTCGATTTCCGGAAGACGACTGAGTGATAGTGCTTCATACTTCTCTTGCATAAGTTTAATATCCTCGTGCATATAGCTATATTTCAATGCCGCCCAATTAGAAACGAAGTTGAATGCCCACCAGGCGCTGTCTTTATTGAACTCCGAAGTGTCGCAGACTTGAATCGACTCAGGAAGATCGCTTACTCCTACGAAGAAAGGAATGAAACAAGTATCGGCCGGTTTGTCGAGCCCGAGCCACATGATTCCACCAACCGGATCTGGAAGCCAATTTCTCGCTTGACAGACAAAAGCATAACCACAGTACGTAACCGAAATTGGTCTTTCCCATGCACCTCCAAGTTGGCGGGAAGGATCCCCCACGTCGCCCTGTCCGTCATAAGGACCGTAATATCTATCTGGATAACCGAACGGCCCGGCCGCGACGCCCTTTGTGAGATCAAACTCTGTTCCTTCGTAGTGATCCCTGTATAGATTCATCACATCACTGGCTGAGACCTTGTTGTCAGGCTTCAGCGAAAATGGATACTCTCGAGTGAACCCGTCTTCTACCCATGGAGACAGATTCATGCTTGGTGCCATGGACGAAAAAAGGCGCCACACTCTTCTAAGCGAGTAGTATGGATGGTTGTACTCACCCAGGCTAACGGTTCTCAACCAGTCTAGAGGGCCGTCTTTCGGATCCCACCATCCGAATTTCTCAGCGACTTCATGAAGGGTTTCTCCATAAAGAAAATCGGGATTTTCAGTATCGATTTCCCTTATTCTAAACTGATTTGCCGCAACGAAGACCTCTCCATCGGGTACTCTCCTTGCGACCCAAAGACCTCCGGTTCCCTCGGGAGAGGGAGCCATTTCGATAACCCAAGCTTCATTAGGGTCTGCAACGGGCAGAGTCTCTCCCGTTCCGTAGTATCCATATTTCTCAATCAAGTAGCCAATCAACTCAACAGCTTCACCAGCTGTCTTGCATCTCTCAAGGGCTACTCGAGAAAGCTCGGATGAGTAGAA
>NZ_JFHJ01000350.1:0-8111 GCF_003666285.1 Mesotoga sp. HF07.pep.5.2.highcov
AAGTTTTTCGAAACTCATGTACTTAGGTTCAAGGGGCAATTCGTCTTCCGCAACGTATACTAGACTCTCGATTTCATCGAGGTAGAATTCGTAGACTGAACCGTCCTTCAAAGTTACGACCAGCAAACCATTCGCAAGCGCAGTAACACACAATGCCGCAATTATCAAAAAAGCAAGCGTCTTCTTCATGCCGGACCTCATCCATGAAGATTCTCTCACAATTGCTTAAGCGGAGGGCTGCTGTTTTGTGCCTTCCTAAAATGACAGTTGAACCTAGATCGTCGATGATGTCAGAATCCAGTCCAATTCAGATGCTATAATATATGGTAGTTGAATATATGCAAGGAGGTTGGTTTGTGAAGATAGCTATTCCAACAATTGATAACAAAGGACTCCAGTCACATATATCGGAGCATTTCGGTCACTCTCCGTTCTTTGCATTCGTGACTGTTGAGAACAACGAAATTGTCTCTCACGAAATCGAGGTAAATCCCTTTGAACAGCACGAGCCTGGTGAAATTCCGGGTTATGTGAAGAGTAAAGGCGCCGATGTGATCATAACGAGAGGCATGGGCGGCCGGGCGAGGCAGTTCTTCGAAACTCTTGGCGTACATGCGATTACAGGAGCCAGTGGGACTGTAGAAGAGCTCGTAAAAACTTACATCGAAGGTGAACTTTCCAGTATTGAATACGAGCCCGAAGACCACGGGAAGTTCCACAATCACTAATTAATGACATGGAGTACGGCATGAGAAATATGAGGGGAAGAAGAATGGGGATGGGCAGATCCTGGATTGAACTGTATCTGCTTCTTCTCATCGCCGAAAAGCCTGCGCATGGTTATGAGCTTTCTTCTAGAATCAACGATTTCGAGATACCGATCTTTGGTGTCGGTCAAATGGGAAGCCTCTATCGTGTGTTGGGCAGCCTGGAAGAAATGGGACTCATAACTTCCGAATGGGATACTGAAGACGCAGGCCCGGCAAAGAAGAACTACAAGATCACAAGGGCCGGCCTCGAATACCTGAAAACAGCGGAGGTCAAAATAAAGAGATTCAGGGAGAACGTCGACAAGTTTCTTGACAGACTGAACAACCTGAATAAAATATAAAGCCCTGCGATGCAGGGCTTTACTTTACATAAGTGGCCGGATTGTCGAACAGCTTGAACAATCCACCAGTATGGATGAAAACAACTCTCTTCCCGGCAAACCTTTCCCTTGAGATCTGAAGCATTCCCCTGAAGCTTTCGCCGTATAGACGGGGTCAAGGAAGAAGGCTCTCTCCCTGGCAAGGCTCTTTATAAGCTCTATATCCTCTTCCGAAGGCACGGCATAAGCAGGGCCCGAGAAGTCGTCGACTATCTCGATCTCGCCGTCATCTATCGATACGTCTATTTCGTACTCCCTCATCTCGCCTATTAGTCTCTTTGTCTTTTCCACGAAAATTGAAGAAGGGTCCTTCGTAACGTTTATTCCTATGACTCCGGTGTTGTAGCCAAGTATTCTTAGCCCTGCCAGAATTCCCGCATAGGTTCCGGCGCTGCCAACTGCAGTGAAGATGGCTTCAACTCCGTCGAGATTGATCTGGCCAGAGAGTTCTTTCACGGCGTCCACGTAACCTCTCGCTCCCAGCGCGTTTGAACCGCCCTCCGGGATCAGGTAAACCTTCCTTCCCTTATTCTCGTACTCTTCCTTCTTCTTGGCGAAGATCTCGTCTATTCTCGAATACTCCTCCTTGGTCACATAATGAATGTCGCTTCCCACCATGGTATCTAAAAGGACGTTCCCTTGAGGAATCTCCATCGGCCTCCCCCTGAGGAAGAGTACCGGCTGCATTCCGAGCGATCTCGCCGCCATCGCCGTCGCCCTGCAGTGGTTCGACTGAATTCCCCCGCAGGTGAAGACGGTGTCTGCCTTCTTTTCCAGAGCATCTTTCAGAAGATACTCGAGCTTTCTGATTTTGTTGCCGCTCGTGATGAAGCCAGTCAACTCGTCGTGCTTGCAGAAGAGTTCGAATGGAAGACCAAGGTACTCTTCGATCCATTCAAGCCTGTTCACGGGCGTAACACCGTTAATGAACTTCAGTTTCAAGTTCTCACCCCCTACTCTTTCTTTCATCTATATTAGAGACTATTCCGTTGAGTTTTTCAATTCGCTCCCACGAGGGCGGATGCGAGTAATATAGTGCTGCATACAAAGGATGCGGGCTGAGGTTAGACAAATTAGATACGGATAGGTTCTTCAAAGCTCTTATCATCGGTTGGGTATCGCCTGTAATCATTGCCGCATAACTGTCGGCCTCGAATTCCCACTTTCTGCTTATGAACGAGTCTATCCAGTCCAGAACCGTGAAGATCGAAGACAGGAAGATCCCGGCATAAAGCAGAATCGCGTATTTCTCTGAGACACCGAAAATACCAGCGACGGTATCGCTTTCGACCATCATCCACAGAAGAACCACTGCGAATATTGCGACCGCGTTGGATATGAGCATCCCCTTGAGAATGTGTTTGCGCTTGAAGTGGCCGGCCTCATGGGCAAAGATCGCCTCTATCTCCTCTGAACTGTGCTTTTCCAGGAGGCTGTCGTACAGAACAATTCTCTTTGCCCTGCCTATACCCGTGAAAAAGGCGTTTGTGTGGCCCGTCTTCCTCGAGGCGTCCATGACAAGGATCGACTTGACTCCGAATCCTGCCTTGTCCGCAATTTCTCTTATCCTTTTTGCAAGGTTTTCATCTTCAAGCGGCTTCAGTTTGTAGAAAAGCGGCAGGATCACTGTCGGGAATATCAACTGAGTAAGTATCTCGAATCCAACGACGCCTATCAGCAGATAGACCCACCAGTATTCGAAGGAATCAATCGCAAGGAGGGCAAGATATACGAGTGGGAGGCCGATCCCGGCCGCAAGAAGGATCTCTTTTATCTTGTCCGAAACGAATGTTTTCGGTGTTGTTCGATTGAATCCATATCTGTTCTCCAGGACGAAAGTCGAGTATATCGAAAAGGGGAGAGAGATAAAAAAGTAAATCGAGGCGATTAAGGAGAAAAAGATGAGGCCACGCAGCGCAAAACCTTCGGCCAACTTCATCGAAAGAGATTCGATTACTCCGAATCCCCAGAAAATTCCAATGCTAAGCGCTACAAGGTTGACAACAGACGAAACGATAACAAAAAGACTCTTCGCCCTTGAATATTCCACAGACTTTTCTATGAGATCATCGCTGAAGACGTCTCGCAAGTTGTCTGGAAGTGAGACCTTCGAGAGTTTCGCATTTCTGAAGTTTAGGGACAGCAAAAAGAGTTCGAAGAAAGCGATTCCATAGACAACGAGAATAAAGACTGTCTCGAAGCTAGTCATCAACTTCTTCTTTCTCTCTCAGATACTCTTCGACCTCTTCCTTGTCCAGCCTCCGGATCTGACCTTCAACCACCGGCCTGAATTCCTCTGTTTCGTGAAGCGCTTCTCCCAAAGGACACCTCTTCTCCGGGTTCTCCAGCAGGTAGTTCATCAGTCCGTCTTTATCCTTGAAGATCTTATAGAAGACTTTCGCACCGTCAGTCAATTCGTAGATGCCGCAAGGCCCGTTGAATAATGCCTCGGCTGCCCGGAGGTAAAGCATTGCGTCATTGAAAGAACCGAAGGAGGATAAGGGACCGTGTTTTTCTCTTTCATCGCCCTCCATGCAAATCGCCCTGCCACAAGTGGAACAGATGTATTGAACATGGTTCGACAGGCAGTCTTCGGGATTCTTAAGCGGCGTCGCCCTGTTATCACTAGAGTAGCATTCGGGACATTTCAACTCACTCACCTCCAATACACTATTTTACGACATTGTGGCGATCTCTGTAACCCTCTGTACCGACTAATCTTTGGGGGAAGGCTCCCGCAATTATCAAGAGTCAGACTTACCCAGAACGCCGTAAAAGTAGCTGTGTCGATCCAGTGATGTTATCATTGTCTCTGGAGGCGATCAGGTGATAGACATCTTTGCCGGGTGGTTTTCGGCGCTCGGACTCAGCGAGACTTTCGACTTGGTACTTGCCAATATAGTTGTCGGAATAATAATGGTAGTCGTGGCCTTTCTCTCGAAATTCCTCTTCGAGAAGCTGCTGATCAAGCCCATAGAAATCATTGTGAGAAGGTCCGCGTTCAAGTGGGACGATTATTTAATCAAGCACAGACTTCTCTACAAGATAGCACTGATGATACCGGCAATAGTTATCGCTCTCTTCGCCCGGGCATTCCCCGCGATAGAGGACTTGATCTACAAACTGGTCGCCACGTATCTAATATTCATCGTCGCCGTCGTGATAGACTCCTTCCTGGACGTCTTGACGAGCGCCTATCAGTCCCTTGAAACCTCAAAAGACAAACCTATAAAGAGCTATATTACCGTAGTGAAGATCATGGTCTACATTGTGGCCGGGGTTATTGCGGTATCAGTGCTGACTGGAATCTCTCCATGGGGAATCCTTAGCGGGATCGGAGCGATGACGGCAGTTCTGCTGGTAGTCTTCCGCGACTCGCTTCTAGGACTCGTCGCAAGCATACAGATTTCGAAGAACAATCTCGTCAGCATAGGCGACTGGATAGAGGTTCCGAAATTTCAGGCCGACGGAGACGTTATAGACATAACGCTTACCACAATCAGGATCCAGAACTGGGACAAAACGATCACCACCATCCCCTCCTACGCGATAATCTCGGAATCCTTCAAGAACTGGAAGGGAATGTTTCAGGCCGGAGGAAGAAGGATAAAGAGATCGGTCTTCATTGACACCTCGTCGATTCGCTTTCTCGACGACGAGCTTTACGAAAGGCTTTACAGGATCGAGATCCTCAGACCCTATCTGGAAAGCAAAAAGAAAGAGATAGAGGAATTCAACAAGAAAAACAATGTAGATGTGAGCGAACCCGTCAACGGCAGGAAAATGACCAACATTGGAACCTTCAGGGCCTATCTCATGGCATATCTGAGAAATCTCCCGGGAACGAACAAGAACATGATAATCATGGTAAGGCAGCTTCAGCCAACCGACACCGGGCTTCCTCTGGAAATATACGCCTTCAGCAGCGATACTTCTTGGGTGAACTACGAAGCTTTGCAGTCGGACATCTTCGATCACGTCTTCGCCGCACTGCCACACTTCGGTCTCCGGGTCTTCCAGAATCCTACGGGAAGAGATGTGAGGGCTCTGGGCGAACTTTTCGTAAGCGGCAAGATGGCTGTTCCGCACCCGTCTGCCGGAGAGAAATCCGCCACTATAAACAACGACGAAGACCGGCAAATAGATTATCATTAGTTAACGACAGGTCCGCAGTCATCCCGACGATATAGTCTTCTCTAAATTCCCCAGAAATGCGTCTACCGAAAAGGCGAGAAGAGCCGCCGGAATAGCCCCCTCGAGCACAAAGGCGGGATTCTCCGCAACGAGTCCTGCGATGATGGGCGATCCCAACCCTCCTGCCCCTATCGTTGCACCGACAGTCGCTGTGCCGATGTTTATCACCACGGATATCCTTATTCCCGACATTATGACCTTCAGCGCAAGTGGGAATTCCACTTTGAACAGCGCCTGCCATGAAGACATCCCCATACCGTATGCGGCTTCGCGAACATCGGGAGGAATGTTCTCGATGCCGGCAATCGTGTTCCTCACTATAGGCAGAAGTCCGTAGAGAAGCAGAGCGGCCACTGTCGGCTTGAATCCAAAGCCGAGTAGGGGAACGGCGAGAGCCAGCACTGCGACGGGCGGAAAGGTCTGGCCAAGAGAGCTCAGGTTCGACACAAGCGGCAGATACTGTCTCCCCATCGGCCGCGTGACCAATACCCCAATCGATATGCCGATAATCGTGGCAAGTCCGCTCGAGACAAGGACCATCCACATATGTTCTGCCACGAGTTCAAGCAGGGTTCCTCTCGGGTGGAGGACCTCCCTCTCTTCCGGAAAGAGCCAGCCTAGAAAGTTCTCCCATAAAGCCATGTTGGAAATGAGGAGAATGAACGCCAGCAGAAAGATCCCCAGAAAGATCCATGACGAAAGTCTGCTATTCTTCCCTGTCACTTCTCGTCAACTCCTGAATCTTCGCTAGGCTTATCTGACCGAGAAAGCGTCCCGATTTCTCCACGACGGGGAGTGCCACTGTACCGCTCTCAAGCATCCTAGAAAGCGCCTCTTTGACAGTGCTGTCGGGGCTCAAAACCTCCTCCTCGAGCATTTCAGTCAATGCCTCCCTGATGGGCAACTCCCTGTTTGAATGCGAGACATCCACCCAACCGACAAGTCTCCTATCTTCATCCAGCGCCCAGATGAACTCCTCTTTCGTCATACCAAGCTGGTCCCAGTTGCCGTCGACGTCTATCGTCTCGCACTTTTCTATGTATTCTGTGACCGGTATTCTGGAGAGCCTCTTTAGGGCCCTGTCGGACCCCATGAAATCGTGAACGAACTTCTCTTTAGGTCTTGCCAGAATCTCTTCGGGGGTATCGAACTGAAGTATCCTTCCCGCCCTCATGACCGCAATCCTGTCGGCAAGCCTTATCGCCTCGTCTATATCGTGAGTTACGAAGACTATCGTCTTATGAAGCTCCTCTTGAATCCTGGCGAACTCGTCCTGCAGTCTCACCCTCGTTAGGGGATCGACCGCCCCGAAAGGTTCATCCATAAGGATTATCGGCGGGTCGGCCGCAAGCGCTCTCGCGACGCCCACTCTCTGGGCTTCCCCTCCCGAAAGCTCTTTGGGGAGCTTGTTTGCGTAGGACCTCGGCTCAAGCCCGACTAATTCGAGCAGTTCGCTTACCCTTCTCTCTATCTTCGATTTTTCCCATTTCAGCAGTTTGGGAACGGTCGCGATGTTATCCTTCACGGACATATGTGGAAAGAGACCTACGTTCTGGATGACGTAGCCTATCCCTCTTCTTAGACTCATGACATCCATTTCCTTCACATCTTCTCCATCGATGAGGATCCTGCCGCCGCTAGGTTTAACGATTCTGTTTATCATCTTGAGAGTCGTCGTCTTACCGCACCCAGACGGCCCAATAAGAACGGTGAGCTCTCTCGAGGGTATTTCGAATGTTATATCTCTCACAGCTACGGTCTCTTCATCGTATTCCTTCGTGACATTCTCGAATCTAATCATCGGCCACCTCCGAAACGAGCCCTCTGGGCGTCAGAATAGCTATCAACAATTGCATAAGAGAATCGACTATCAGGGCAAGCGCCACGATCGGCAACGCTCCGAGAAGTACGAGATCCATGGCGGCCTGGCCAAGACCCTGAAAAACGAAGACCCCAAGACCCCCGGCTCCAATGAGCGCGGCCATCGTCGTATTGCCCACCGCCTGGACGGCCGCCGTTCTTACTCCTGCAAGAACTACCGGCAGCGAGATCGGAATCTCCACCTTTCCTAGGACCTGCAACCTGCTCATCCCCATGGCCCTGGCGGCCTCAACCGTATCGGCCGGAATGACTTTCAGACTCGAGTAAGTATTTCTAACGATAGGAAGGAGTGAATAGAGAACGAGGGCTATCATAGCTGGCGCCCAGCCGACTCCCGTTATCCCGAGCTCCCTCAGGAAGGGGAGACTCCGAGAGAGATACGACAGCGGCGCTATGAGAAGCCCGAAAAGCGCTATGCTCGGAATCGTCTGTATGAAATTCACCACACCAAAGACCGGTTTCTCGACCTTTGGCAAGCTGTTGGCCGCCACTCCAAGGGGCACTCCGATTATCACCCCAGCCACTACGGCTCCGCCGGCGATCAGAAGATGCCGTACAGTCTCTTCGAGAAACCTGTCGCTCCTGTTTGCGTACTCCTTCATGATCGCTAGCTCCCTGAGATGACCGGAGCCGAGAAGAACTGCGAACGAAGCGATTGGGATCAGAACGAGCAGTGACGACAGTATCCTCTTATCCTTCAGTTTCCTTCTTGCCGCAAAGACGACCACATAACCGGCCAGAAGGAGAATCCACAAGCCGGTGGAAGGGGAGACTCTGGCAAACGGCCCCGTTTCCGAGGCGATTTGAATCGCGCTGCTACCTGCAAGGAAGAAACCGTATACCGGGGCGAGCCCACCTGCAAGGCCCATCAAGAAGTAGTATCCGC
>NZ_JFHJ01000712.1:0-4650 GCF_003666285.1 Mesotoga sp. HF07.pep.5.2.highcov
AACAAGACTCTCGAATTCTCAGAAAACTCTGCAGGAACGATTACGATTTCTTCCACAATTGATCCTATTCTTCTGGAGGCGGTCAGGTATTTGGTAGATTACCCTTACGGGTGTGTCGAGCAAACGATGAGCAGACTGCTTCCCGCACTAGCAGCTTCTCAGCTATTGGAAGAAGCGGATACTGCTTTCATCAACAAGGTCTCAAGAGTGGTAAGTGAAGGACTTGAGAGGTTATATGGGTATCAGCATTACGATGGAGGCTGGGGCTGGTGGAAGGACGATAACTCCACGCCATTCATGACCGCGTATGTGATGTTGGGTTTGTATCTCGCTACAGAGAACGGTTATGTTATCAATAAAGATGTGGTATCTATGGGCTATTCTGAGATGAAAACTCTCTACAAAGAAGATCCAGATCCCTTCCTTCAATACGTGATAGTTCTCTTCAGCAGAAAACTGAGGGATCCCGTAGGTTCTGTCGTCGATTTCAAAGGTGACGTTCCTTCGATAATTCTGACTTCGCTGGCCTACGAAGCGTTGAACATGGACGACAAGGCTGAAGATCTAATTGAAGAAGCGATGGAATACGTAGATCTGGATGCAGACGACGTGATTTCCGGGACCAGTTTTGATTATTTCTTCGACGATATAGTTACTTTGTCTCTGCTTCTGAAGGCTTCGGTAGATCTGGAGATGCCTTCGGAGGACATCTTTGAGATTTCGAAGAGACTTCTGAGGATGGGTAACGGAAGCTACTGGTATAGAACATCGTCAACGGCGCTGGCAATTCTGTCTCTGTCTTCCGTGAGTAGCTCGCTTTCGGAAAACGCCCAAGTGGAAGTTTCATTGATCGGCGGAGAAGTTCTTTACAGCGGTGGGCTTTCTGAATCAATTACAATCCCATTTTGCGAAGAGAACGTAATTGTCGAAAGCTCAGAAATGGTAGCTGTCTCAGTAAATGGTGAGAAAGCAGTGGCAGCTGAGGAGATAGAACCTGAAAACTCGGGTTTGATCGTCAAAAGAGTTCTGAGAAGGAAGCTCGCCGTTCCCATGGATGACACTCATGTCCTTACAACACCGCAGATTGATTCACCATACGTTGTTTCGTCCATTAAGACCCTATCACCGGATGAAGTTGGTTCTCTCGAGATAAATGTATCGAAGACGGTTGAAAACATGCAGATTTCAATCAAAGACGGAGAGCTGCTTCTTGGAGAATACGGATTGGGTCTTAAGGTGTATGAAGGCGATGTTCTGGGAATCAGCAACGGCGAGATAATTATCAGAGCCTTTGAAGAGAGCTACTATGATGAACCGACAGTCGAGATCTATTCAGTTAGACTCGGTACCCCAGGTTCTCTTACCGCTGGTGAAACAATAGTCTCTGAGGTTCACATTAAGATTCCGGAAGACGTTCCTTACGTGGTTGTCGAAGATATGCTGCCGGCAACCGGAATATCCGTTGAGGAGAATCTGGAAGCAGACGTGCTCGGGTACACGAAGTTCTATTACTTCGACTACTACTGGTGGGGCTACACATTCAAAGACGCAAGATACGACCGAATTGCCTTCTTCTTTAGGGAAGGAGGAGAGTTTGTTACGAAAAACAGCTGGAGGATACTCACCAGTGGTGAATTCATAATTCCACCGGTTCAGGCATGGGCAATGTACGATTCGAATTACCGGGCAAATACCGAATCTATAGTGCTGGTTATCGAATGAAATCTCTGGCATTGGTGGCATTTCTATTTTTTGGAATGACAGTTTTTTGCTTCACAAGCACATTCGTTTCATGGGAAATGCCGGAACTTGAAGAATATAAAGGTCTTCTTGAAAGGCTCGTAGGCAAACCCGTCACGGGAACTTACCGCTTAATAATCGCTTCATCGACCGGAGAGTTCATGGAACTCTCCGGCCTAGGCTATTGGTTCATTGCAGCTGCAGAAGATAGCACGATCTTTGTTCAGCCTCTGAGTTTGGTCCCGAATTTGACGCAAACGGTGGCTCACGAAATGTGCCATCTCTTTCTCAGGCAGTATCGATTGCCCTACTGGTTAGAAGAAGGAATAGTGTGTTACGTAACGGGGGAATGGATTGGTCGAAAAGAGCTGATACTCGACCGGGTGGAAAGCCTGGATTATTCAGAGATGGATTTCATGACATACAGATCTTACAGCTTCAGCTGCTGGGTAGAAGTCTCGAAAATTCTAAGAGAAAGAACGTTCGGAGAACTGGTTGTTGCACTTGGAGAAGGGGTTGATGAGCAAGTTGAATGAACGGAAGATAATAGAATGGGATCTGACAAGGCTTTACGCTTCGCTTGATGACGAGACTATTTTTGAAGACATCAAGACCGTCCTAAGAGAAAAGGATGAACTCGTCAGAGATTACAGGGGAAGGATCTCAGGTGAAAATATTAGTGCTCGTGAACTGAGGGGGTTGCTTGAAAAATCGGAGTCTCTTCTGAATCGTGCCGGCAAGCTGTCGATGTTCGCTTATCTAAATCATTCTGTTTTAACAGCAGATTCAGCGACTCAAAAACTAGTTCGTAAAATGGACGATCTAGAGGCGGCGCTTGAAAGTGGACTGATGTTTATTAAGCTTGAACTGGCGCGAGTTTCAGACGACTTCTTTTCAGAGTTGAATGAATGTGATGAGTTGAAGAACTACAGACATTACTTCGATCTTGTTCGAGCGTTGAGAGACCATCAGTTATCGGAACCCGAGGAAGACATAATAGTAAGGAAAGACATTACGGGGAAAATGGCTATGCTGAATCTCTTTGACGAGTTTACCTCGACTTTCGAATACAGAATCTTTATTGATGGAGAAGAGAAGGTCCTTACCGAAAGCGAAGTCGAGAATCTAAGAAGCCATGGAGATGAAGGGATAAGGAAAAAGGCATTTGAAAGCCTCTTCAGAAAAACAGAGGAAAATAGTGTTATTTTGACGAACATCTACAACTCCCTCGCCAAGGACTGGGATCTTGACGCAAGCAAAAGGCACTTCTCCTCTCCAATTTCAATGAGGAACATTGAAAACGAGGTTTCAGATGAATCCGTTCAGAATCTTATAGACGCGACTACGCAAGGTTATTCTATCGTGCAGGATTACTACCGTTTGAAGGCCCGTGTCATGAACAAGGAAATCCTTCTTCACAGCGACATCTACGCACCGCTCGCAGATTCGAGAGATATATTTAGCTGGCAGGAAGCGAAAAATATGATACTTGAAGTAATGGGGAATTTTGATTCCCAAAGTGGACGAATTATTTCCGGTTTTTTCGATGATGAATATATTCATGGATCGATAATTCCTGGAAAACGTAGTGGCGCATTTTGTTATTACGCCTCACCTGAAGTCCACCCCTATGTCCTTGTGAATTTTGGCGGAAAAACTAGCGATGTTTTGACGTTGGCACATGAGCTGGGTCACGGCTTGCATGGCGTGCTTTCTTCAAAACAGACTCATCTTAACTACGAGACGCCTCTCACCATGGCTGAAACCGCTTCGATTTTTTCGGAGATGCTTATGACTGATTTTCTTCTGGACAATATTAGTGGAAAGGCGGAAAAACTTTCGCTTATCTCAAAAAGAATGGAAGAGATACTGGCCTCGACGGCGAGACAAAATATGTTCACACGATTTGAGATGGCTGCCCACAGTATTATCTCTAGGGAGTTTCTTTCGTTCAAAGAGCTGTCTGATCTGTACTTTGAAGAACTAAAGCTGATGTTTGCAGACACTATAGTATTTTTTCCTGAAAGTAAATTCGAATGGGCTCGCATACCACATATCTTTCACACGCCTTTTTATTGTTATGCCTACAACTTCGCTCAGTTGCTGGTTATCTCACTTTACAGGATGTACCTTGAGGACGGGGATGTGTTCAAGCGAAGGTATATACGACTGCTGGAGAGCGGTAGTTCAGACTCACCGGAGATTCTGCTGAAATCAGTTGGAATAGATATTTCCGAGCCTTACTTTTGGGAAAATGGACTTCACTTCATCCAGGAGAATTTTCTGGAAAGATTGCGGGACATAATCGATTCCTGATAGTATATGTAGGTTATAATTTCTGTGTTCTGATGGATAGAATTTTCCTTTTTGCGTCTCTTTTCAAGGGTAACATAGGGGGCTTAAATGGCAAGAGATCTTACTCAGGGCAACATTCTGAAAAATCTTCTCGTGATGTCTGTTCCTACAATGATTGGATTCAGTGCACAAATGGTCTACGACATAGTGGATATTTTCTGGATAGGTCGAATCTCCGGTGAAGCCATTGCGGGAGTCACCATCTTCACCACTCTCTTCTGGATTGTAGACATTCTTAATTCAATTATCGGTCAGAGCTCTGTTTCGTTGATTTCACAGAGCTTTGGAAAGAAGGATTTAGAAGGGACGAACAGGGCGATAGAACAGACCATTACTTTCAAGTTCATAGTTGCGTTGATTTCCGCACTGTTAGTTGCTGCATTTCTAAAACCTTCTCTAGGTTTTTTCAGCAACGATCCGACAGTAATAACAGCAGCTCTAGATTACGGTTATATCCGGTTGTTCTTCCTGCCGATGATGTTCTCATCTTACTCCGTTAATACGGCTTTAAGATGCATAGGCGACGCGAAGAGTCCGATGTACATAATGATGATG
>NZ_JFHJ01000392.1:0-704 GCF_003666285.1 Mesotoga sp. HF07.pep.5.2.highcov
CAGAGTGTAGATCAGAAGATCGACCGGAACCGGTAACATTGCTAAATCCCATTCTGTTCCTCGCTTCCCAAAAGGAGCTTTGGAGTCTTTGACTATGACAATCAAATCAAGGTCGCTTCCCACTCCATTGTCGCCCCGAGCGTAGGAACCGAAGTAACCGATGCTGAGAATGTTGGAATCTCGCTTCAAGGTTTCTGACCACTTATCAAGTGAATCAATTACAGCCTCTTTGCTTGGCCATTTCATTATTGACGAATTCAACGATCTCACCGGCATATGCAATAGCCTCCTTACTTTGCTTGCTTCCGAAATACTCAAAAGGAGAGCCTTCGGGATGACCATTTGGATATCTCGCAGGTATGTATGAATTGTCAAGAATTCTTGCCTTATCCAATAACTCAGCGGGCAAGTCAATTCCCTCAGGGAGTTCTTGAATCAGTTTGCTTACCATGTGTCCCCACGCTTCCTGTCCCAAAGAAAGATGGAGAGCCTTTACGGCTTTTTCAGCAGCCTGCTGTGCCGCAAAGCATGCCCATTCGTGTTTGCCATTAACAGCAGACTCTCGAGCGTGTTCAAGATCTCTTTTTGCTTGACGTAACCAATCCTGGGATCTATCAGGCATGGATATCCCTCCCAATCGTGATTATAGCACTTATTAGAGAGAGGCTAGTAACCTTCGGTGGCCAGTCACACTGCATGCGGCC
>NZ_JFHJ01000108.1:0-1937 GCF_003666285.1 Mesotoga sp. HF07.pep.5.2.highcov
TTTCGAATGACGCTCGTCGTACCGAATTCGGTCTTGTCTACAACCTCGAATCCATTCTTCTCGAGAACTATTACAATCATCTGGCCCAGGAGCGCGCCTTCCGTATCTATCTTAGATGCCACAGTTATCGGCCCCTTCAGTGCAAAACCTGAAAATGCTATGAACAATAATCCAATTAGAATCAATCTCTTCACAATAAACAACCTCCATCATTTTTATTGCCGATAATTATACTCCATTTAATTGTACACTACCTTCAAATATCTTTGAAAAGTATTTTGGAGTGTATCTAAACAATTCGACTCAACGAAATGCTGATCTTTGTAAAGGCAATGTGCCTCACAGACAAGATCCCTTTTTCAGGTCAAAGCGATGGGTCCGTTCCTACTTGGCTTCGGCCAGATCTTATGTAAGAATAGTTATCATGGAAGAAGGAGGGAAAATCATGAATGATGTAATCCAAACAATAATCGAATGGGCGATTAGAATCGGAGTCAGCATCGCAATCCTTCTGGTGGCAAGATGGCTTTCGGGCCTCTTCTACAAAGCATTCATTAAATTCACTGAGAAGACATCCGTTGTCTCCGTTCAATATCGCAAGACAATGAGAACGCTGTTCAACCTCGCCTTCTATGCTCTGGCGGCCTTCATAATTATCTCGGTTCTCTTCAAGAATCTGGCTCCCGTTCTCGCCGGTCTCGGAGTATCCGGTATCATTGTCGGTCTCGCTGTCAAGGAGCCTCTGGAAAACCTGATCAGCGGGATACTAATAATGATAAACAAGCTAATCTACGAGGGCGAGGCAGTTGACATCGGAGGGACATCCGGAGGAGTTCAGGAGATCAAACTCAATCACGTGCTTATAAAGACATGGGACGGAAAGCTAGTCACGATCCCCAGCAAAAACGTCTGGGCAGCAACGATTATTCACTTCTGGCCCGAAAACATAAGACGAAACGATCTCAACGTCGGGGTTTCCTATTCGAGCGACCTCAACAAAGTCATGAAGATCCTGGAGGAAGCCGTAAATTCTTACGAGAAGCTTTACGTCGATGACAACCACAAGCCAATGATACAGTTCACCGGATACGGCGCATCTTCCATAGACTTCGTCGTTAGATTCTGGGTAGAGAAGGCGAACTTCGTGGACTCAAGCACGGAACTGGCAAAGATCATAAAATCTAGATTCGACGAAAACGGCATAGAGATTCCTTTCAGCCAGCTCGATCTCCATATAAAGGACGGCCCCATAGAAGGCATAAAGCTGTCAAATAAGGAGCGCGATGCTGAAACAAGTTCATGATGGATTGTGAGGTTCTCTGAACGATATTGATCTTCATACCTCTATCCTCCTCACAACTCTCACATCTTTGTAGATTTTGATCCTATCAAAGTCCGAGATTCTCAATGGAGTTCAGAATGGCGGGATGCGACGTTTTGAAATCTTCATACACTGTCATCCCGAACTTGTTTCGGGATCTGCTCTTGTGAAGACCACGGTTGCGGGTAGCAGGTTGGGGGTTGGTCAGGAGCAAAAAAGAGATTGACCAAGTCCTCAAGAAGCAATTCAAAGCCATCTGATCAGAACCAACTCATTTCGTCATCCTGAAGCGCTCCTGTTCAGGATCTGGGTTTTTTCAGGAATTGTGGTTGGTGGTAAGAGGTTATGGTCGGAAAGAGCGAAGTGAAACCTGTTCTCCGTTGGACGGTTCTCCGTTCTCCGAAAAGAACAGTTGCAAGTTCCAAGTTGTGAGTTGCATGTGAGAATAGATTCGATCCAAACGGATGTAGGGGCGTGCGGCTGCACGCCCGCTGCAAACAATGATCAGTCTTCCCAAGGATGAGATCATCCTCTTCAATAGTTTAACGAATCGAATTCTGGGCAGAATCATGTCTGAATAACGCAAAGAATGTCATCCCGAACTTGTTTCGGGATC
>NZ_JFHJ01000542.1:0-911 GCF_003666285.1 Mesotoga sp. HF07.pep.5.2.highcov
GGGATGATGGTTCTATTCGGATACGATCTTGCATTTCAACCGGTTGCTGGCTATAATTACGGCGCGAAGAAGTCTTCTAGGGTTTTTGGAAACTCTGAGATTTTTGTTGATAGTGATTACGGTCTTTGCAGTGGTTTTTACCATTACCGGGTTGACTATACCGAGTTCGATTATAAGCATCTCCTGTAACGACCCAGAAGTCATCGATGTGGGCTCCAGAGCCTTTAGGGTGGTAAACATCTTCTTTTCCACATTCGGCTTCGTGATAACTTCTACGGACCTGCTTCAGGTTTTTGGAAAGGGAATCGCAGCGAGATTGCTGCCGATGTCGAAACAAGATTTCTTCCTTATACCTGCGATTATCTTTTTGCAAAAGATCTTCGAGCTCAATGAGGATCATTTTTCTCGGACAGTTGCCAGTTACTTTGCGCTATTTGTTGCAGCTTTTCTTTCCGTAGCGATTTTCAAAAAACTGAAGTCTCAAAGCAGGGAGCTTTCTCTACGAGAAAGGCAGCCAGTGATTATTAGAATATCACCGGTGCATGACCATCTTTTATGAACGCCCATGACATATCCTTTGAAGTGTGCCCTATTCCGATATTGCCGTATCTGTCGAGCGCAATTAAACCGCACTCACAGTCGAAGTATCTGGCTCTCTCGAGAGCGATGTCGACGGACTTTTGAGCGGGGTACTGTTCCATGAAGAAGGCAACCAGCCTGCTCAGGGTGAGCTTCATAATCTTTTCTCCATGACCCGTTGCGGAGACTGCGCCGAATGAATCCGCGTAGGTTCCCGCGCCTATAATGGGGCTGTCTCCCACCCTGCCGAAGCTTTTCATCATCATTCCGCCCGTGGAGGTTCCGGCTGTCATTCTTCCGTGGTCATCTATCGCGACTGCACCACAGGTAGA
>NZ_JFHJ01000229.1:0-3005 GCF_003666285.1 Mesotoga sp. HF07.pep.5.2.highcov
TTTATTATCTCGCCCAGTTTTCTCTTTCCAAGCGAGATTGCCCTCAAAATGGCGAAGTAGTTTCTCGGTTCTCTGAGCTCCTCATTCAGAAGAAACTCGGCTTCGGCAAACAACACCTCGTTCTGGTTGTATATCTTCTCCATGACATTTCCGTAGTAGTCAAGATCGCTGTCAAACTGCTCAAGATAGAACGGTACTCCACCAAGAGTGCCCCATATCTTGAGTAAATCGTCAAATTCGTATTTCTTCTCGAAGAACTCGCCGATTTCATTGAAGGGAAACTGGTTTAGAAGAAGCTGTCCAGTTCGCCTGCCGTATAGAGGGCTCTTGTAGCTCAAGACACTGTTCTCCATTACGGAGACGCTCGAACCCGTGAGAATGAGAAAGACATTCGAGTCTGACAAGTATTCGTCCCAGCCTTTTTGAAAAGACGAAATAATGCCCGGTTCTCTTTCTATAAGGTAAGGAAATTCATCTATCACGAGTATGTATCGATCGTGCTTGGAGGCAAGGTACTTGAACAGCATCTCCCAGTTGGAGAATTCGGTTATTATGTCTTCGTCGAAGAATTCAATGACCTTCTCGGAGAGCTTCTTCAGTTGAAGATTCTCAGGCAGTTTCTCTGCCAGGTAATAGATCCCCCGCTTCTTCCTCAAGAATTCCTTTGTGAGTTCTGTCTTTCCAACTCTCTTTCTTCCGTATAGAATAAGGAGTTCCGGTTTTCCCCTTTCAAATCTCTCCTCGAGATAGGCTAATTCCCTCTTTCTGCCAACAAACACAAGAATCACCTACTTATTATACTTTACAGTATTATACTATATAGTATATTTATAGCAAATCATCTTCATATCTCTCATCCTTTCTAGGTTTCCGATTAATTTCACTGAAAAGGACTCGGTTTTTACTATTGTATATAAACAAGTCTTCCAGGCAATTCATGAATCTTTCCGACGCTTATTTTCTTCTACGCTACATTTATAATTTGAGGAATAGCAATAATGTAGGACAAGATCCCGTGCAGAACCCCTGAACAGGATCCCTGAACAAGAGCATTTTCAGGGCAGGCTCATTGGGGCAGGCTCTAAGGATGACAGTCTTTACTTTCTTTCCGTCATCCTGACAATGCTCCCAGTCAGGATCTCGTGCTTTCGTAAAACGGGACATACCCCGGGAACCGGTCAGTCCTTATTTTTCGCTTACAGCGCTCAGCTCGCAGGGAAAAGCGGATCTTAGGTGATAGATCCCGTGCAAAAGCATCACGGGATGACCGAAGAGGAGCTCATCAGGATAGGCTCATTGGTGAAGCACACTCTTTCATCACGTCATCCTGACAATGCTTCTGGTCAGGATCGCGGTCTTCGCGAAAAATGGGACAGACGCTAAGAGCCCGTCAGTCCCTATTTTCGCTTACACCGTTCATCGGTTTCTATGATCCGACCTTCCTGTCGCTCAGCAATTTAACCAGAGCGTGGCTTGATCATAAACTTTTGTGATACATATGTATCATTTGTAAGCACCTCAGTGATACAATAATATCGAGGTGATTGTAATGAAGACGGTTAATGTTAGAGATGTTCGAAACAGGTTCAGCGAGATTGTTGACAGAAATGAAGAACTTCTCATTTTAAGGCGTGGAGTTCCGGTGATGAAGATATCACCCATCTCTAAGGAAGACTTAATGAAATACTATCTTTCAAAGGCACAAGAGGAAGCAGAAAAGATTGGGCTCAGTGAAAAAGAGGGACTACAAGTTCTAGACGAGCTGAGAAAAGAGATGAAAGATGAAGGTTGTCATTGATACGAACGTTGTGATTTCGGCGGCTCTCGGTTCCAAGACTTGTAGCAAGGCCGTTCTTAAGGCACTGGACCAGGGGGTAATCGAACCGCAGATATTTGTGCAGGAGTTAAGAAGTTTCATAATGAAACTGAAAGGAAAGGAAAAGTACGGGCACATTCAATTAGAAGGCCTTTCCAATTTCATAGACTATTTCATAATAACGGTAGAGATTGTAGATGACTACAGTTTGCTTCCTTACAGTACTGATTTTCCGGACAATCATTTTATTTCATTAGCGGCAGCAAAAAACGCCCTGCTTATAACTGGTGATAAACTTTGTCTCAAAAGTGCACTAAATGGGAATGTAAATTGCAGGACGCCAGCTCAATATCTGAGTGATTCTTTTTGATGCTCCCTTATCTTTGGAAAGGGACAGACTCGATTTTTCCTATTAGATTTACGCAAGTCTTCCAGGTAATTCATGAATCTTTCCGACGCTTATTCTCTTCTACGCTACATTGATCATTTGAGGAAGAGCAATAATGTAGGACAAGATCCCGTGCAGGTCCCCCAAACAGGATAATTTTGGGGCGCTCTACGGGATGATGCGCGGGGATATTACGGGATGATACAACATGTTTTCGGGGCATGATACTCTCTCCTTAGGTCATCCTGAAAAGCTCCTGTTCAGGATCTGGGCTTGAACTTCAGCGAGGTTCGGGGTTGCAGGTTGCGGGTTCGAAAAAGCAAAGAGACTGGTTGATCGTTGAGCGGTTCTCCGTTCGCCGAAAAGAACAGTTGCAAGTTCCAAGATGTGAGTTGTAAGACCAGCGTTGGGGGTAGCAGGTTGGTGGTTGGAAAGAGCAAAGGAACTGGTTGGTCGTTGAATGGTTCTCCGTTCGTCGAGGAGAGCCGTGAAGCAATAGTATCGAGATTCCGACCAGTAGCTTTGTCGGAATGACGGAATCTAGTTCTTTCTAGATAACCGTTCTTAGTCAAACCATTATTCAGAGAGTAGAGAGAAGGGAAAAGCATAGAGGGCAGGTAAGGTTCTGCGATCTTGAAAAGCCTTGAAGAGCTCTTCAATTTCCCTCAAGAGCTCATCATTACACATGAGTCAGGGAGTTAAATTCCATTAATATGTTGGTTCTCGTGCGAATGCTGTGTTTGGCTCCTGATGATCCTGATCTTAAGTCCTCCCTTGAGGGAGGAGGGCCACGTAGTGGCG
>NZ_JFHJ01000267.1:0-608 GCF_003666285.1 Mesotoga sp. HF07.pep.5.2.highcov
GAACTCTTTGAAGCAATACTGGCCGATATCTGCATCACACCTTCTCTTCCGTGCTTCCCAAATGTATGCACATCTACTAACCTTGGCCTTCCTTCCGTTATCGTACCAGTCTTGTCGAAAACTACAGCACCAATTTTGTGAGTGGTTTCTAGGGCTTCGCCATTCCGGAAAAGAATTCCCATTTCGGCTCCCCTACCGGTACCCACCATTATCGCGGTAGGCGTGGCAAGTCCGAGTGCGCAGGGACAGGCTATTACAAGCACCGCTATCATCATGGACATTGAAAAGACGAGACCATATCCAAGCGTCATCCAGACAAGGAAAGTAACTGCCGCAATCACTAGAACGAATGGCACGAAATAACCGCTGACGACATCGGCCATTCTGGCTATCGGAGCCTTTGACGACTGTGCGTCCTCGACGAGTTTGATTATTCTCGAAAGGACTGTGTCGCTGCCAACGACAGTTGCCCTCATTTCGAATGCTCCATTTATATTCGTAGTACCGCCAATTACTTTCGAACTCTCTGAGATATCTACGGGAATCGATTCCCCAGTAATCATTGACTGGTCTACTGAGCTTGCACCATTCAAGACTTCCCCATCCAC
>NZ_JFHJ01000139.1:0-1307 GCF_003666285.1 Mesotoga sp. HF07.pep.5.2.highcov
AAGCCCGAGAGTTTCTGGCAATCGCAATAAACATACTGGAGATTGACATGAAGCTCAAGGTCAACAGAAACAAGACGAGAATCACAACACTTGAAGATGGATTTCACTTTCTTGGCTTCGAAATAAAAGGCGAGAGAGTAGGGATAGAGAAATCCAGATTGAAGAGATTCAAGGAAAAGGTCAGGAAACTTACAAGAAGGAATCAGAGCAGGCCGGTAAAGGAGATAGTGAAACAGCTTAATCCACTGTTGAGGGGATTCGCCAGCTATTTCAGGATAGTGGATTTCCAATCCATCTTGAGGGGACTTCTGAGCTGGATAAGGAGAAGGCTGAGAGCCATCATACTACACCAGTGGAAGACAACTAAGAAACTGAACAGAGTTCTCAGAAGGACCGGATGGAAAGAGAAAGTCAACATGAGAATGAACAAATGGCGATCTTCTCATTCAAAAGCAGCCAATTACGCCATTCCCAACAGGTTCTTTGAAGAGATGAACCTCGTCGATATGACAAAATATCATCATCCCCTGTCGAAATATCCGATACTTGATCCATGAGCCGTGTACGTGGCCCGTACGCACGGTTCTGTGAGAGGACGAGGGGCTCTGCCCCTCTCCTACTCGATGTTCCAACCTGGACGCTAGCGCCGGAACGACGAACCATTCTTATGTTCTTTCCAAGGATGGCTCTTACCACTCTTCTCGCCGTAAGAAGCCGAGCCTTTCGAGGCCGTTTTTTACGTATTCGCTACCCATGGTCAGTTCCCAGATCATTCCGCTTCTATAGTTTTCGATCATGAGCAGCGTTATTCCTTTGTCTATCCCGATGACCCTGTCCGAGACCCAGTTTCTGTCAAGGTTGTAGGCATCTAGAAATCCGTACTCGCTCCAGAGTTCCGGCACGTTTTCGAAGTAGTGTTTCACTGTCTCTTCGACTATCCCGGGGACGAATACGATCGAGCCGAGCGCTCCACAGGGTGGCACGGTTCCGTCGGTCCTGTGAGCGGTGTTGGATTTGGCCGAAGGCGGCGCTCCGAAATCTCCCCTGTAGCCATCCGGAGAGTCGCAGGCGGTGAGTCCCCAGGATCTTTCATGCAGGGTTCTGTAGTTTTTCCTTTCACTTGAGCAGTACTTCCAGTTGGCCAGAGAGGCCCTGACGGAGTTTTCGAACCAGTCGATTCCGTCCCTGTCGCGGATTTTTCGGAAATCTATCCAGGCGTGGCTGAACTGATAGGTGAAGAGCGAGCCAGTGTATGTGTGGATCACTTCCAGCTCTTCATAGGTCCCCCTGTCTCTGGCGAAGGAGTA
>NZ_JFHJ01000664.1:0-2124 GCF_003666285.1 Mesotoga sp. HF07.pep.5.2.highcov
GGATACTATCTCAAGAAACAACTCTCACAACTTGAAGCTCTTTAGTTCTACACCGGAGACTATCGGCCTAGGTGTGATGCTACTTTAGGGAACAAGCGATTTCGAAGCCAGTCTGCTGACGCACGCCAGTCTCGTCTTCTCGTAAGCGAAGTGAACTCTTGACAATGCTCTTTCTTGGCTCGTCAAATCCTTCAGCGACCAGCGGATCTTCGTTCTTGAGCGTCCAGCGGCTCTTAGATCGGGATGCTGAATCATGTTCAAATGACAAATTATTATGCTTTCAGAATCAACAACGCTTTGATGCCGTCTAGTCTTCTCGACAGTCCCTTACTCTGTCAGCCCGAACTTCTTTCGGGATGACAATAAGACGAGCTTCCGGCAAGTCATAACGGAAATGATAGCGTTGGTTATTCTGAGAACGTTTCAACCCTTCTGAACTTGGTTAAGAATCTCGCGTTCTTGGTTTTTCACCTTAACCAAGAACGAAGAATAAATCCATGCTCTGGAAGAACAGGTTTTTCCTTCTGAGAGCGGTGAACCATTTAACAGCAAACCGGTATCCACTGCTATGGCACACGGTGATTAGCCCAGGGGGATTTCACCCCAGGCTGTCTCAGAACCGGACTTGAACCTCTCGATTCATCCGGCTCCCATTATCCAGCCGAATGCAATATCTTCATTGTCCAGTGTACAAATAGCTGAGGTTCCCTGCGAGCAAGAGCTACTAGCCATTTGCCCGCTTTTGTGTGACCTCGCCTTTTGTAGTGTAAGATCTATATGGGAAAACTCCCATAGCTCAGCCCTTGTTAATAGCAAGTGTCTGCACCGATCCGGATAACACTGGTCTAGTGGAGGGTCCAATGGTAAATTTTGTCCTTGATAAGCAGAAGGGACCTGAGCTCCTTCTATCCTTGTTCAGACTGAATAACCATGAAAAGATGACTCCAAGCGACGGAGAGTCCCTAGAAGCCCTCTCTGACTGGGTTTTCAAGGCAAGGCTTTCTCTCACGGAGGAGAGTCTAACATCACTCGCAAGACTTTTCAGCTGGGAGGCCTTCTTTGGTTTGAAGATTATCCCTTACTTCTTTCTCGAAGGTTCCCCTACTCCGTCAGGTCTACTGAAGATGATAGAAACGATATCTCCCGAAAGGCTCCTTTCGCTGTTTCTTAGCAGCGATTTCATGCCACTTGAAAAGAGGAATGATGTTTTTTTAAAATCTTTAGAGGAAAATGAAAAGGGCGCTCTTGAGTATGTTTCGTCAATTCCCTGGCTCTTATCTTCTGACAGATATGAAGCGTTTCAAATGCTAACGGACCAGGCCAAGACACATGAATCCTTTCTTGAACTGCTTCGTTTTGCCGAGAAGGAGATAGCTTCAATGGTTGAACTGGAGAATCTTGTAAACTATGGGGAAGAGATTCTCCTTGAGAACATCGAGAGATTTGAAAGCGGCTTCTTAGCCTTTCTACTGGATATTGAACCTCCATCTCTGTCTGGTAAGATGATCAGGCTCCACGTTTCGGCGTTTCTTGGAGGCTCAGTGATCACGATTGAAGTTCCTGAGAAAAACTCAGTCATATCACTCATTGGAGTAGACAGAGTTAGGAAGCGGAGTCTTTCATATGAGAAAAGGAGCGCTGCGGGAGTTATTAGTGCGATGTCTGGCCAGAATTCGCTTCGTATTCTTAAAATTGTCATGCGGTCAAGTCAATGTATCGATGAAATTGCCTTTTTGAGCGGAGTTCATCGCCATGAGGTCATTGAAATCCTTGCGGCGTTGAGCAGGCAAGGTCTAGTGATTCCAGAAATCCATGAAAAAGAGCTGACTTTCACTTCCGAAGAAAGGCTTATCGACTGTGCTCTAGAAGAAATCAGAAAGGCAATTAAGGAAGGAGCGGGCGATTGATCGCCCGCTACAGCAATGTTCTTTCAAAGAAATCCGTTGAAACTGAGAAGAGTTCCTCAATCCAGTCAATCCTCTGATACTTGTGGTTGGCTCCCTCTACAGTATGTATCTTCAACCGTCTCGCATTTGCATACTTTTTTACGGGAAGATATGGCACCGATTCATCGTCGGAACCATGAACAATTAGCAGATCTCCTTCATAGTTTCTGAGTTCCTC
>NZ_JFHJ01000102.1:0-12735 GCF_003666285.1 Mesotoga sp. HF07.pep.5.2.highcov
CAAGGGCGGCACTTTCGCCGCAATGAGCAACTGACAAGATCCGTTTGGCTTTGAGCATAAAGAGCTTTCCAAGGGTCAACAATTCAACTGAACGACAAGGGGTAACCAAGTGGAGCCTTGAAAGGCGATCTTCAGAAATTTGTCATAATCGGACCGTGCAGCTGTCAGTGTTTGATGATAAAATGTTGTTGAGACAAATTCTCAATAAGGGTGATGTAGATGGTCGTTCCTCTGTCAAGCATGTGCGAAGGAGAGAAGGGTAAGATAAGAAAACTGGAGCTACCGCCTGTTACAAGAGAGAGGCTGTGCGGTCTGGGTTTCGTCACTGGAGAAGAGATCCAGCTGGTGAAGGTAGCACCTTTCGGAGATCCTAAGGTTTTTAGAATCAAAGGAAGTGATATTACCCTTAGAGACGATATTTCTATGTGGATTCTTGTCGAAACTTCTTCTTTCCCTCTCTCTTACGTTTCAGAGGGCGATTATTGGGTAAGTCTTATTAACGGCGGCATGGGTTTCAGGCAGAGGCTCAGGATGGTCGGTATAGAAGAAGGTATAAAGATTTCGGTGATCGGTAATCTGGGGAAGAGAATTGAAGTTAGCGCAAAGGGTATTCGTTCAGCTCTTTCCCGTGGACAGGCAATGAGAATTATTGTTAGGGAGAGATAGACTTAGTCGTGGAAAACCAAGCCGATGCTATTGAGTCAAAGAAAATTAAAGTAGCACTTCTCGGAAATCCTAACGTTGGTAAAACCAGTATATTCAATGGGTTAACAGGTTCACGGCAGATAGTTGCAAACTGGCCGGGTGTTACCGTCGAGAAGAGAACCGGAGTAATGAAGCTCGCCAACCATACGGTTGACGTGGTGGATTTGCCCGGAACATATACTCTTGGGGCTACCAGCTTGATGAAAGAATAGCGCGAGACTTCCTGATAAATGAAAGGCCTGATGTTGCTCTTGTAATTGGAGATGCCGTTAACCTTGAGAGAAGTCTTTACCTTCTGCTTCAGGTGTTGGAGCTTCGCGGTGATGTAGTACTGGCTGTCAACGCTATCGATGAAGCGAGAAAAGCGGGATTTGAAATAGATAAGCATGAGCTTTCGAAGCAACTCGGTATTCCTGTTGTACTAACTTCCGCCGTTACAGGTGAAGGCATCGAGGAATTAAAAAATACGCTGATTAAGAGCGCAAGGAGCAGCAGTCACGTCCATTATCTCTTCACAGATGAAATAGAGGCCAATCTTAGAAACCTGTCCGATAGAATAAGGGGAAATGCCTCTCTTTCCGCCTTTGACGAGCGTTGGCTTTCCATAAAGCTTTTAGAGAGAGATAGGGAAGTCGAGAAATTAACAGGTATAAGCCTGGACTATGATTATTCGATAGAGATCGCCGAAACGCGTTATAAATACATCAAGAGAATTCTCTCTTCTTCCGTCAAGGGAAAGGAGAAGATCGGCTGGAACCTTTCGGAAGCAATTGACCACGTCATGACCCATAAGTTTCTGGGGATTTTGATCTTCCTCGCAATCATGTATATTGTTTTCCAGTTGACCTTCACTATTTCGGGCCCCCTTTCTATAATGATCGAAAATCTACTTGATGGTCTTGGAAGAGTTGTGGGCGGCTGGATCGCTATAGACTGGCTCAGGTCACTAGTGGTTGACGGCGTAATTGGAGGAGTCGGGGCAATCTTAGTGTTCGTGCCGAACATATTCATACTGTTTCTTGCCCTTGGAGTTCTCGAAGAAACCGGTTATCTACCAAGAGCGGCATTCGTAATAGATAGGCTTATGTATGCAATGAAACTCAGTGGCCGCTCTTTTATATCGCTCCTGCTTGGTTTCGGTTGTAATGTTTCATCGATTATGTCGACAAGGTCCATTTCAGAACCCAAGGAACGTCTCGTAACTATTCTGGTCTCTCCGTTTATATCTTGCAGCGCAAGACTGCCGGTGTACGTACTGATTGCAGGCACGTTCTTCGGAACCAATGCCGGCATAGTGGTCTTCTTCCTTTATCTGCTAAGCATAGTGATAACAGTGCTTTCGGCCCTTCTAATCAACAAGCTCTTTTTCAAAGGCGAACCGTCAACGTTGATTATGGAACTTCCAAGATACAGAAAGCCCAGGCTGACCTCAATAATGCTTTATACATGGAACAAAGGGCGACACTTCCTCGAGAAGGCGGGCACGATAATACTTGCCGCCTCAATAGTGATCTGGATTTTGACATACTTTCCGACGGAAGGAACGGGAAGTTTTGCCGCTACGATAGGAAAAGCCCTTGAACCTCTCTTCGTTCCGCTGGGATACACCTGGGAGATGATAACCAGTCTCGTCTTTGGAATAGCTGCAAAGGAAGTTATAGTTTCTTCTCTTACGACTTTTTTTGGCAATCCCAGCGTGAGCGGCACTTCTTTAGAAATTATGAGAACCATCATTAGTCCAGAGATCGCCTTAAGTTTCCTGGTGTTCGTTCTTCTCTATGTACCATGTATGCCGACACTTGCGGTGATTAAGAATGAAACGGGAAGTTATAAGTTCGTCTTCTTTTCGGCTTTTTACAGTCTTGCGGTCGCATATGCGGTTGCGCTGATCGTAAGAGTTGTTGGAGGGTTGTTATGAAGGGGAGGGTGATAACTTTCTGGCTTTTGTTCGGAGGAACTCTTTTGGCGACTCTTTCTGTAAACTCCTTTTTCGGCCTTCTTCTGACCAAACGTGAGCCTTTTCTGGCAATGATTGCTGGAGTTAACTCAGCAATCTACTTCTTAGGGCTGGCAGAGAAAAGAAGCGACCTTAGAAAGAGGTATTCGCATCTTCTCGTTGGTAGTTTCTTCTCATATGTACTCTCTATCTACCAGGTCCTTGTTTTGTTTAGCATTTGGCTTGAGGGACTACTCACTTCAACTTGCCTTTTGGTATTCGATGAGGTGAATCTCCCTTTAATCATCTCCGGGTTTGCATTATCCTTTCTCTTTGACTTCGCAAAGAGGCAGTTTGAGACGAATAATCTCTAGAGAATTTTGGCTGTGAAAACCATCAAACACTATTCATCTTAATATGGTAATATGATTTGTGTTATGGAGGTGATTGCATGGCACTCGTTTACGTGGTCGATGACGAGCTAAATGTAAGGCGAATCGTCAAAAAGACCATGGAGAACGAAAACAACGAAGTCCATACTTTCGTGACAGCAGAGGAAGCCCTGGAAGAGATCGAGAAACGTAAGCCAGACCTCCTATTTACCGATATTAGTTTGCCCTCGATGAATGGAATTCAGTTTCTAAAAGAACTTAAAAATAGAGGTTATTCAATACCTGTAATAGTAATATCTTCGGATACTTCCCCGGAATCGATGAGGAGCGCTTTCAAAGCAGGAATTGTTGATTTCTTGACCAAACCATTTACGCCGCAGGAGATCAGGGATGCGGCAGAACTTGCGCTTAGAGAAGATGACAGCATCTACAAACGAGCGAGGGAGATCAAGAGACTGATTGAGGAAGGGGAGACGGCGAAGGCGGAGTCCCTAATGGGAAACCTTTTCTCCGACTTTCCGGGTTCACCCTTTCCGCATTTTCTTTACGCTCTTCTTGTGGCCAAAGACAATCCCAGAGTAGCCATAAAACATCTGAAGGCCTCGCTCTCACTCGATGAGGATTTTAAGGACGCTTCCGACGAGCTTAAGAAACTAGAGGAGTAAAAAATGCCTTTCATGAAAGGTGCGATAAAAAAAGATGAATACTATGTAGTGATTTTCGGTTGTGGGCGGCTTGGTTCTAGAATGGCAAACTGGCTCTCCTCCTTGGGGTGCAGCGTCGTCATTGTCGACAGAAATGAATCTTCTTTCGATGCCCTGTCGAACGAATTCACCGGCTTCAATATTCTGGGCGATGCAACGGAGCTCGACGTGCTTAAGGAGGCCAAGCTTGACAAGGCCGATGTTGCCCTTGTGCTTACTACGGATGACAACACAAATCTTATGGTCTCGATGTCGGCAAAAGAGTATTTCGAAGTGCCCCGAGTTGTCGCAAGAGCTTATGATCCTAACAACATCAAGATGTTCTCGGACTTTGGAATAGAAGTGATTTGTCCAACTCTCCTGGCTGTTGAGAGTATTAAGAGCGCATTGTATTTCATCGGCGGTGACGACAAATGAAGATTGTTCTAATTGGCGGTGAGAAGATTGCCTACCATCTTGCGCGAAGATTCTTGACCAAAGGCCACAACGTTATGCTGGTCAACAAGAACGAGAGGTTCTGTGACGAAATGGCAAAGAAGCTCCGTGCCATTATCGTAAGGGGTGATGGAAGCAAGAGGTACGTTCTCGAGCAGCTTGAGCTTGACCCTACCGACCTGTTTGTTGCTCTGACTCCTTACGATCAGGATAATCTCGTCGCCTGTTTAACGGCTTCGCGTGTCTATGGGATCGAGAGACCGGTTGCTATGGTGAATGACCCCGACAACAAAGCGGTTTTCGAAAAAATGGGGATAAAGAGTGTGGTTAGTCCGACTGAAATCCTTGGTGTCGCGCTTGAAGACAGCCTTTTCAGAGAACACATAACGAATCTCCTCCCTTCTTCAGAAAAAGTCTCTATTCTTAGAATAGAGATGACTGATAAGTCGCCTATACTCGGAGAGGCGATAAAGGACATTCCTCTCCCTGATGAAAGTGTTATTGGAGCAATAGTCAGAGAGGATGAAGTTGTTATCCCAAGAGGGAACACTGTGATTGAAACGGGAGATGTTCTTCTAGTTCTTAGCAGTCCAACGGTACAGTCTGCAGTTTTCGAAACTCTCCTGGGAGAGGTGTAAATGTTTCTAAATCTTTTGAAACAGCGATACAGGCTTGTCTTTGGGTACCTGGGGAATCTATTTGTCTTCTTTCCCATTGTGCTGTTGATTCCACTACTGTATTGCATATGGTATCCCGAAGACTTCCTACAGAGTCTCGCTTTTGTGGAGGCTGCTTCGATCAGTTTTGTGATTGGGATGGCGTTGAAGCTGACTATGAAGGTCCGGCCAGGATCTCCGATAAGTGTTCAGGAAGGGGCCATAGTGGTCTTGTTCTCCTGGGTGATGGCGATAATCCTTTCGGCACTTCCCTTTATTTTTGCCGGATACTTCAATTTTACCCAGGCCGTTTTCGAGTCCACAAGCGGCTGGACTACTACGGGTCTGACTCTCACAGATGTCGAAACGATTCCTGGTAGTTTTCTTCTCTGGAGAAGCATGATGCAGTATCTTGGAGGAGCCGGCATCGCAATAATTATGATGTCCGCGATCTTAGGACCGGCGGGACTTGGACTCTATAAGGCCGAGGGCCGCATGGACAATCTTGTGCCGAATATCAAGAGTTCGACGCGGACAATAGCGGTAATATATGGTTCCTATGCTATAGCAGGGATTATAATGTATAGAATCGCCGGGATGAATCTCTTCGATGCCATAAATCATTCTCTCACCGCCCTGGCGACCGGTGGGTTTTCTACAAAGGCCAGATCGATCGCAGAGTTCAACAGCGTTTCAGTCGAGATTGTGACCATTGTGTTGATGTTGCTTGGAGCTACGGGATTCGGGATTCACTATACTATTTGGAAGAGAAACTTCAGAGCGTTCTGGAAGAACGGCGAGCCGAAGCTGATGTTCGTCATACTGGCGATCTTCACGCCGTTACTGATGACAGGCACGCTGTCCATTTTCTACTCCTCTGCCACGGAGCAGTTCCGCCACAGCGTTTTTCAGGCTGTTTCTGCTTTGACTGGAACCGGTTTCTCTACAGTGGACTTCGTACCATGGAATCATTTCGGGATATATTTGATTATTTTGCTCATGATATTCGGGGGAGATCTCGATTCAACATCTGGAGGTCTGAAGCAGTACAGGCTTTTTGCTCTCATAAAGATTCTATGGCTGGAAATCAGAAAGTACTTCCTTCCGAAAGATGCAATCCTTAAAGAGGAAATCTGGAAGGGTGAAACGAAGAGGTATATAGACAACTCTCTGGTCAAAGAGATTCTGCTTGTCTTCTCCCTGTATTTCCTAACGTATGCCATTGGAACTGGCGTCTTGATGGCTTACGGCCACTCGATGGCTTTTTCAGCATTTGAATATGCATCTGCCCTTAGCACTGTCGGTCTCTCGGTTGGAATAACAGCTCCTAACGCACCTGCCGGGTTGATCTGGGCCGAAACAATTGGCATGTTTCTGGGAAGGCTCGAATTTCTAGTCGTAATATATGCTATAACTAAACTGATGAGAGACGGGAGAATCCTATTAAGAAGACGGAGGAATGCATAATATAATGATTACCAGAATTAAGGGTACCCAGGATATAACCTTTGACGATATCGGATACTGGCACTATGTGGAGGAGGCAATTAGAAGTATCTCGCACAGATACTCCTTCACCGAAATACGGACTCCAATCTTCGAAGCTACAGAGCTTTTCAAGAGAAGTGTCGGTGAATCAACGGACGTTGTTCAGAAAGAGATGTATACATTTGAAGACAAGGGTGGCAGATCGATAACCTTGCGGCCGGAAGGCACCGCGAGTGTCGCAAGGGCCTTTATCGAGAATTCCTTAGTGAATCTTGGTGCTCCAATAAAACTCTTTTACAACGGTCCCATGTTCCGTTATGAAAAGCCTCAGGCAGGCAGACTGCGCCAGTTCCATCAGTTTGGCGCGGAGATACTGGGATCCGAGAGTCCGTTGGCAGACTTTGAAATAATCGAGATGGCCTATAGTTTTCTTAAGGAGCTGAAGATAAGCAAGACAAAGCTTTTCATCAATTCGATCGGTTGCCCCAAATGCAGGGAAGATTACAAAACTGCGCTCAGAGATTATTATCGGGACAAACTGCCAGGAATGTGCGCTGATTGTCAGCGAAGATTTGATACAAACGTGTTGAGACTACTCGATTGTAAGATCGATAAAGAGCACGCTAAAAACGCTCCTAGTATTCTTGATTATCTCGATGAAGATTGCAGGAACCATTTTGAGGAACTCCAGTGGTATCTAAGGAAGGCTGACATTGAATATGAAGTCGACCCTCTGCTTGTCCGCGGACTTGATTATTACAGCAGAACGGCCTTCGAAATCCGCTCTTCATCACTGGGTAGTCAGGACCAACTCGTTGGTGGAGGTCGATACGACGGTCTGGTCGAATACATAGGGGGAAACAGCTGCCCGGCAGTTGGATTTGCGATAGGACTAGAAAGAATAGTAATGCTCTTGAAATCCGAAAAGGTAAATGTGAACGTCCCCGAAATCCCTCAGGTTGCAATACTGGCATTTGGCAGAGAGGAAAACATCAGGGGATTCGACTACTCCAGAAGACTTCGTAAGATGGGCATTTCAACTTACGTTGATGTTATGGAGAGAAACATGCGCAACAAAATGAAGCATGCGGCAAGAATCGGCGCAAAGATTTCTTTGATAGTTGGAAGAGAAGAGATTGAGAGAGACATTGTAACTGTCAGGGTTATGAGGGACGGGTCACAGTTTCAGGTAGATAGCGATTATATGTCCGATTATGTGGTCGATAAGTTAAGAGATATTTCGTAAACCTGCCATGTTTTGTTGTCTAATAAAGAAAAATGATAATAATCGCCGTTATTCACCTATAATACCTTGAATTTTCTCCCTTGAGTGTGTTATCATCTACTTTAGTAGGAAATCATGCCCGGGAGGTTTTTCATATGAGCAACGAAGAGATTCTAACTTTCCTTAGTAAAGATCCAACGATTCAGGACCTTCGTCGTTATGCGAAGATGATGGGGATCAACTTGAAGAGAACGATGAGAAAGAAGGATATCACCCGCGCCTTGAAGAAACTTGTTCAAAAGAGCAGACAGACGTCCAGCACTACTACTGCAAAGAGCAGACCCTCAGAAATACTTCGCCCATCTAAGCCGGAAGATGCCCAAATTCCTTCATCATATTCACGCGACTTTGTCGTTATTCACCCGGTCAATCCCTACTGGGTTTACGTGATGTGGGATCTGTCCGAATGGACTGCAAGAAGCATTTCAGATCATTCTTCAAGAAAGCTTCTAGTGAGAGTGAGTGACATTACAAACATTATCTATGACGGGATGAACGCTCACAGATTCAAAGAGGCCAGCATCTCCGCCGATGCCGGAAACTGGTACTTCCAGGTAGATTTCCCCGATGCAGATTATATTGCCGAGATTGGGTATTATATCGGTGCTAACTTCAACAGTGTTTTGAAATCGAGGATTGCCAGAACACCTAGAAACTCACCAAAATTTTCCGATTACGAAATTTGGGTAGATCTCAAGAAGGGGTCGAGGAAAGAGTACAAAACATCTCACGAAGAATTCGTCTTCGAACGCGCGACTAAGTCTTCGGGGCCAACGGGCAATCCATCTTCTGAGGAGTTCATTAAGACTATCTCGAAGAGCAAGAGCGGGAGATGATTGAATGGAAAGAGGCAGACTGATTCTCATGCTCCACGCACACTTGCCTTTCATAAACCATCCTGACTTTCCAAGCTTCATGGAAGAAAGGTGGCTTTTTGAAGCAATTACGGAAACATACATTCCTTTGCTTCAGGTTTTCAGAAGATTGAAAGATGACAGTGTGAACTTCAGAGTGACAATGAGTATAACTCCACCTTTGATGGAGATGCTTGCCAATCAAGATCTGCAGAAGAAGTACATCAATTATCTTGGTTCATCCATCGAATTGGCCGGGAGTGAGATTTCGAGAACGGTCTCGGAGCATCCAGCTGCGAATAGACTAGCCTTGCACTATTTGAAAGAGCTCCAGGAGATAAAAAGAGTCTATGAAGAGTGCAACAGAGACCTTGTTGGAGAGTTTGCCAAACTCCAGGAAAGCGGAGAGTTGGAAATCGTAACGTGTAACGCTACTCATGGTTTTCTCCCCCTTATGACAAACTTTCCGGAGACAATCAATGCTCAAGTTGAAATCGGGGTGCAGTCTTACAAGAGACATGTAGGAAAGGATCCGAGAGGAATCTGGTTGGCGGAGTGTGGTTACGTTCCTGGCTTCGACTCCTACCTGCGCGAACATGGTCTCTCGTTCTTCTTCGTAGATTCGCACAGTTTCTGGTACGGAGATCCCGCTCCAAGATACGGAGTGTACAGGCCAGTGGTTACTCCGGAGAGTGTCTTTGTATTTGCAAGAGACCCGGAATCTAGCCAGCAAGTTTGGAGCGCTGAGGTAGGTTATCCCGGAGATGCCAGATATAGAGAATTTTACAGGGACGTTGGATTCGATCGTGAAGAGGACTATATAAGACCCTACATAGATCCGAGTGGTGAACGGTGCAATACTGGCATCAAGTATTTCAAGATAACGGGAAAGGATGTACCTCTGAACGATAAGAGCTACTACGACATCGATGATGCAAAAAAGGCAACGATCGAGCATGCAAGAGACTTCGCAAATAGAAAGAGAGAACAGGTGAGAAGGCTTTCCAAGCAGTTCGATGGAGAAGAACCCGTCATCGTTGCGCCGTTCGATGCCGAGCTTTTCGGACACTGGTGGTACGAAGGGCCTCTCTTTATTGAAGAGCTATTCAGAGATTTAAATGGAGACGAAACCGTTGTTCCATCGACACCACCCGAAGTGATTGAGTCCATGGAACAGGCGCAGGTTGTAACCCCAAATACATCGACATGGGGAGCGAACGGTTACAATGAAGTTTGGCTGAACGGTAGGAATGACTGGATATACAGGCATCTCGACGAGGGTTCTAGGAGAATGATAGAGCTTGCAAGGAAGTATGAGAGAACTGAAGATCCTCTTAAAATTAGGGCCCTAAATCAGATGGCGAGAGAGCTTCTCCTTGCTCAGTCAAGCGATTGGGCTTTCATAATAACTACCAACACAACCGTAGAATATGCAGTCTTCAGAACAAAGACTCACATCGACAGGTTGCTGACGCTTTACAGAGAGATCGAGAGTGACTCGATCGACGATCACAGGTTGAAGACCCTTGAATGGATTGACTCGATATTCCCATACCTGGATTTCAGGGTTTACGCAAAGCAAGTTGGTTAGTTACATCGGCCATCTTTCTTGATATCGCGCCGATTACAAGAGCATACTTACTATGGTATAATTCGTGAAGCCGGGGGAGGCATAAACCTCCCCCTGTTGGTTGTAGAGTATTAGGTACTTGGAGGGAGTTGAAAACTAAATGCCAAACAGAAAATCGAGAGGAAATTCTAATTTCATGAAATCCATTCAGCGGCCGATTGTGTGGGCCGTGGCCATACTCTTTGGAGTTGGAATAGTCTGGTGGTCGGTTGCCCAGTATCTTGGAGGGGGCTCCCAGGGCAATGAGCAGGGCATCGGTACGGAGATCAGTTTTAGCGAAACTGTCGGAGGGCTTACAAAAGACGGTACCCCTCTCTCAAACTCAGATTACTGGATCACTTATTCAGAATACGAAACGTCTGTGCGCGACACACTTACGAATCTTCGGAGTCAGGGTTACAACTTTGATCCATACTTTGAAACGGAAAACTATCCCAGTGAAATGGGAATCAGATATGATTTGTTCAAGTCATTGATAGATCAGAAGACACTTCTTCTCTACGCGACAGAGAACGATGTCCTTCCAGCTGAGGAACAGGTCGATGCGGAAACGAAGAGAATCGTCGATGAATACGTGGCAGATGAGGAAACAAAATCCGCAATTGTTTATCAGTACGGTTCGGTAGATGCTTTCTCTGAACTGATAAGAGACTATGTAGCAACACAAATGCTTGCAACTAATGTCACGCAGAAAGCTATTCCCGACATGGAAGAGAGATTTGAGAACTACGTCAACGAAAATATGGAAGATCTGAAGATCAACTATGAGAGAGTCGATGCAAACCACATTCTCGTCTCGGATGAAGCAAGTGCGGTTGAGATTAAGTCGATGATAGACAGCGGCGAGATCTCGTTCACAGATGCCGCGACTCAGTTTTCTATCGATACCGGCTCCGCGGTTAACGGCGGGGCCCTTGGTGAATTCGGAAGGGGTCAGATGGTGCAGGAATTTGAAGATGCCTCGTTTGATGCTACGCCCGGTCTTGTAATAGGCCCTGTGGAATCGCAGTTCGGCTACCACTTGATTCAGGTTAACAGCAAAACAACTTTCGACACTTTCGAGGAGTTTGCCAGCACTTCTGCCTATCAGACTGAGCTAGGCCGCTTTGAAAATGAGGAGTTCAATAAATGGATAGCCGACTATCGGCAAGAGAACAATCTCTCATATACAGTCAACGATCCCGATTTGCAGATGTACGCCAGATATGACGAGGCAATTTCCGACCCAGAAAAGTCAAGTGCGCTTCTTGAGGAGCTCGAGAAAGACTACTTCGACGAATCCGGCAATCTCCTGATTGGAGACTCGTATCTTCCCGTTGTTTTCTACACTGAACTCGTCGAAAACGAGATAACGAAGCTTAGAAACCAGATATTTGATCTTGAAGATCTTCAGGATTTATTGCTGACTCTACCTTCTACGGCCACTTCGCTGACGATCGATGAAATTGACAGCCGGCTCGAGACGATCCCATCGACAGATACGGAGGCCAGAAGCGTACTTACCGACACGAAAAGGGCCAAAGAGTACATGAGTGAATTCAACGTAGAGACTCCTGAAGAAATCGAAGAGGCTCTTACGGAGAAACGTAGTTTGCTTGACAGCAAGAACTTGCGATTCGAGAATTCGGTGCGATACCTTTATTCTGTGATGCCAAATTCAACGAGAGTGATTAACTACATGTACCAGATAGACGGTGATAATCCCGAAGTGGTATACATGTACAACGAAACTTCTTATAACGCAAACATAAGGCCTCTTCTCGAAAGCCCCGAGCTACTCGACAGCTATCTCGAATATTATGGACAGTACTTCGGCGCTCAGGCAAGATCACTTCTCCTGGATTCTCCAATTCAGGGAATTGAAAGCGATCTTAACCAGAAGGTTATCAACTCCACCGAAGCAGCTACCGATCTCAAGATGAGCGCTCTATACCTCCTTGTGGATATATATGAAAAGATGGCGAACATGGAGCAGAACGAGCAGATAACGCAGATATACCTTCTCAGTGAAAAGCACTATCTTGAGAAACTTGCCGAACTCTATCCCGAAGACGAAACTATTGGATCGCTCATCGAAACAATAGAATTCCAGATTTCCGAACTTAATGCTCAGAATACCGTCGATGCAACTCCAACGGCTGACGCTACTTCTACTGAAGCCTCGACCGAAACGGTTATCGACACTGAGATAGGAACAGGCGAACTGGAAGTTCCTTTCGGCAATGATGAGCCTTCTTCTGTCGGAGACGTTGATTTAGACGTGAATTTCGATAGCGAAGGGGCTACAGAGACTGTTAACTAGCAGAACGAAGGGTGGCTTACGCCACCCTTTTCTGGCTGGGGCGGCAGGATTCGAACCTACGGATGTCAGAGCCAAAATCTGATGCCTTACCAACTTGCTACGCCCCACAGCAAATAGATTCTAACATCGACGATTTGTGGTGTCAATGATTTGGAGTGATTCTATGGCTGACCACGAGATTTTTGTAAAGGAATTGGGCAAGAAGATCCATGTGACGAGAGAGACTTCCTTCTTTGAACTTTCGAAAATGTGCGGCGAATTCCACAAGGCTCCTATAATGGCTGCTAAATCCGGAAACTCTTTAATAGAGCTTTGTAGAAATGTAAACGGCGAAAAGGAAGTGGAATT
>NZ_JFHJ01000509.1:0-4034 GCF_003666285.1 Mesotoga sp. HF07.pep.5.2.highcov
AAGACATCTATAGATCGATTTTTTCAGAAACAGGTAGATGGCTTGATTCTCGCTCCGGTTTCGCGTAGCAATTCCGATCATTTGAAGGATCTTGTGAAGTCCGAGATACCCATAGTGCTGATTGACAGAATCATTGAAGGCCTTGATGTTGACATGATTGTAAGCGATGATCTCGGTGGAGGTTTTGAGGCAGCTCAATATCTTTTGGAGCTTGGTCACAGGAGAATCGGTTTCCTTTCGGATACGCTCGACATAAGTACAAACTACGATCGGATTGCCGGATACAGGGAAGCGCTTTCAAAGTACAGAATAGAAGAAAAGCAGTCGTGGGTAAAACTTGGCGGCTTTACGGTTGAGGGAGCTTACAAAAGCGGCGTCTCTCTCTTGGGTCAGAACAAAGATATTACAGCGGTGATAGCAACAAACAATTATATGGCGGCGGGACTGCTTCTTGCTGCGAAGGACATGGGAATTGTGGTTCCGCGAGATATATCGGTCATTAGCTTCGATGATATTGTTTGGTTTGATCTATGTAATCCTCCAATAACATCTGTGGCTCAGGATACGAGAGAGATTGGCAGTATGGCCGCGAAAAGGATACTGATGAATATCAGAGGTCAGAGATATGAAAAGGGACTTACCAGACTGCCTACACGACTCATCATAAGGGAATCATGTACCTCACCAAGAGACTAACTAAACTTCTTGATAGATATTCGGAGGTGTTTGGATTGACAATTCAAGATTTTTTGAATAATGCAAAACAAAGCGTACTCTTTACTGCCCCTTCTCTTGAGAAGGATCTTTCTGCCTTCCTTGAAGAGCATGCGGAAAGAATCAAGAATCTTGCGAAGACTGCTTTAGATAAAGGCTTTAAGCAGATTTACTGGGTGGGTAGCGGGAACTCCTGGTGCAATCTCTATTCAGGTGATTATATACTCAAGAAGATGACCGATCTTCCCTCTGATTACTACAAGAGCTATGATTTCATCTGGACGAGTCCTTCTAGACTTGACAAGGATGCGCTGGTAATACTCGCCTCCTTCTCTGGAAATACCGAAGATACTGCGGCAGCACTTAGATTTGCCAACGAAAAGGGAGCGACAACGATTTCATTTACAAGCAAACCCGACAGCATTCTGGCAAGGGAAGCCGACGAATCGATAGTATACGATTCTAATGGACTGTTTATACTTCCACTCGCCGGAGCCTTCATTTTCAGTCTTGAAATAGCCAGGCTCAAAGGGAGAGACGTTTCGAAGTTATACGAACAGATAGAGATTATGCCTGAGCAATTGGGCAGAATATACAGGGAAGAGGAGTCAAGAGCTTACAGACTGGCCAGGAAGTATCAGGATAGTGACCTCTTTTACGTGTTAGCAAGCGGAGCGGCCTACGCCATAGGCTATAAGTTCGGACTGACTGTCTTCATGGAAAATATGAGAGTCAACGCTTCATTCATTGAAACGTCGGAGTTCAGACATGGCCCTGCGGAAATGCTTGACGGTCACAAGCCACTGATGGTCTTCCTTGTGGGGAGCGACGAGTCGAGAGATATGAGCGAACGGGTTATAAAAATCGCTGAGTCTAACGGCGCGGAGGTAATACGCTTTGATGTGAAGGATTATGGAGACTTCGACCCACTCTTCGCCCCCTTTCTTCTGATGATCCCTCTCCAGTGGTTCGCAGTATATTCGGCCTACTACAGAGGCATCTTCGATCTCGATGAGAGAGTTCTTATGGGAAGAGGAAAGATGTCGACGGGTAATCAAATAACCTGGCCATGATTTTTTCATAGCAGGGAGGATGGAAGAAAGATGAGATTCGAGAACGTATTGGTTGTTGATCCTATCGATGGAGAGTTTGTGGGAAGTGTAGAAATTCAAGAAAACGTAATCTCTGAAATTAAGCGAGTTCAAGGGACTCAAGAATTCGAGAGAATACTGATGCCGGGATTTGTCGATCCCCATACTCATGGTTCTGTGGGTGTGGACACTCTTTCCATGAGTCAAAAAGATCTCGAAAAGTGGGAGAACTTCCTTTATTCTCAGGGAGTGACTTATTTCCTGCCCACTACTATGTCATCGACTCCTTCGGCCATCCTTTCAGCAGCCAGAGTAGTAAGAGATTACATAAAGAATAACAGTCTGACTTCAGTTGGGGGCATTCACTATGAAGGCCCCTACCTGAGTCTGAAAAGAAAGGGAGCTCAGAATCCAGAACTCATTCGAAGCATAGACCTGAAGGAAATTGAGGAGACGCTAATCGAATCGGTGAAGCTCATTACTATGGCTCCGGAGCTCGAGGGATTCTCACACGCGCAAGAAATGATACAGAAGCGCGGTATAACTCTTTCGTTGGGACATACCGATGCAACTTACGAAGACATGGAGAGAGCATATAACCAAGGCTGCGATAGAATAACCCACTTTCCAAACGGGATGAACACTCTTCATCACAGAAAACTGGGCTGCGTTGGAGCTGTTCTTTCGCTGCCTTTTTCGGTTGAGATGATAATGGATGGTATTCACTCTTTGCCGGGTTTTGTGAAGCTTATCTTTGGAATAAAAGGCGCAGAGAAGATTATGATAGTTACAGATACTATCGATGCGACAGCCATGCCCGATGGAGAGTATGAGTTGGGAGGACAGAAGGTCATTCTGAAAAATGGAAGACCTACTCTTGAGGACGGAACAATTGCCGCGGCCGTACTCGTCTTCAGCGGAGCTGTAAGAAATTTCAGAGAATTCACTGGCTGTTCACTGAAGGAACTTGCGAAGGTTTCATCTCTGAACTCCCTGAATTCCCTGGGCATGAAGGACCGCGGAAGAATCTCCGAAGGCTATCGTGCAGATCTGGTATTGCTCGACGAAAATCTTGAAGTTGAAGAAACCGTTCTGAACGGGAAGACGGTATTTAAATCCTGAGTAGGACTTCTTTCTACCCAGTTATGGAGGGATCCTGTGGAACCAATAAAAGTGTACATCGTTGACAACGGTACGGCGGAGATCAAGACATTATCTGAGCGGATTTCCAAATTGAGATGGAATATGCACGTGGAAACTGTTTCAGAGGATCCCTTTGTCGGAGAAACCTCAAGGTCCAATAAGTTCTATACGCTGAACAATTATCTCAAGAGCAAGTATGAAGGTTTTTCTAGCCTGATTGACGATATGATCTTCCTGGTAAGCCTAGACGATCCATTGAGGCCCGGCAGGATAGTCGAAGCTAACAACAGTGCAGCCGAAAAACTTGGATACTCCTACGACGAGCTTCTTGAGATGAGTTTCTATTCAGTGGCCGGAGATCTCGATTCTCAGATAAAGAAGATAAGGGCCGATCTTCAGATAAAGGGAATGTGTACAACTGATTCGTTTCTCACTATGAAGAGCGGGGAGAAACTTCAAGTGGAGATTTGCTTGAAGGTGCTTGATCTTCAGAACTCCATAGTCACAATGGTTGTGGCCCGAGACACGAGTGCATTCAGAAAGGTGGCCGCAGAACTCCAGTGGCGACAGAATTTCGAACGAGTGATTTCAGAGGTTTCCGGAGCGCTAAAAGAGTATGAGAACATAGACGATGCGATAGAAAAGGCGCTTGGACAACTAGGCGAGCTGACTTCCGCAGACAGATCCAATGTCTTCTTGTTGGACTACAGGACCAATTCGACCAGGAACACCCACGAATGGTGTAAAGAAGGCGTCAAGAGCGCCAAACCCCATCTTCAAAACATGCCGTTCGAGGAGTTCTCCTGGTGGATAAAGGAAATGAAAAAAGGCGGGGTACACTCTTATGTGGTCAGTGAACTCCCAGAGGAGGCAAGCAGAGAAGCCGAAGTTCTTGCGCAGCAGGGAGTCGTTTCACTTGTCGTCATTCCGATTTTCTCTCGGCAGATGCCCGCCGGTTTCGTCGGACTGGAAAGGCTTAGTGGCCATTTCGATTGGAGCAGAGCAGACATAGAGCTTCTTGAGGTCTTCGCCGGACTGATATCCGGAGTAATCGAATACTCGAGGTTCATGTGAAGTGTGTGAAAA
>NZ_JFHJ01000421.1:0-823 GCF_003666285.1 Mesotoga sp. HF07.pep.5.2.highcov
CCTGATGGGGTCAAGTTAAATGGAATCAAGGTTCTAGAATACTCTCAGGAGACTCCAGGACTTGGAGCAAATATTGCAAATGCCGATGTCCAGAAGAGGTTCTATCCTGTAAGTAAAGAGGGACTTGACAAAGGCATAAGGGTTGACAAAGATGCTGGAGTAACCCCTGTGGGTGACCAGATAGATGCAAGAAAGAGGGAAGACGGGATAGTGACAGTCAGCGATGTGATGACCGGTGCAACGATCACTCCAAGAGCCGTCGCATCCTCTCTCAACGCCATCTCCGAATTCCTTGATAAGGCAGGTGTTAGATGATGGCAGAATCGAAGTTCAAGATTCTGGCAAACGGTATCTTGAAACAAAACCCGACCTTCATTCAGGTTCTTGGTATGTGTCCCACTCTCGCAACTACAACAAGCGCCGAAAATGGTTTGGGGATGGGACTCGCAACTACTGCTGTCCTTGCGTTGTCGAACATCACAATATCTCTTGTGAGGAAATTCATTCCCGATAAGATAAGGATTCCCTCTTACATAGTAATAATCGCTTCCTTTGTTACCGTGATCGACATGTTGATGCATGGGTTTGTCTATGATCTATGGAAGACATTGGGACTGTTTATTCCCCTCATAGTCGTTAACTGCATAATTCTTGGAAGGGCCGAAGCCTTTGCTTCGAAGAATGATGTCTTCAGTTCCTTCCTCGATGGTCTAGGAATGGGCCTTGGTTTCACGGCCTCTCTGGTTCTTCTGGGATCGGTGAGAGAGTTTCTTGGCAACGGATCGATTTTCGGCTACCATCTTTCTGATGTGAAAATGTTTGC
>NZ_JFHJ01000161.1:0-924 GCF_003666285.1 Mesotoga sp. HF07.pep.5.2.highcov
GGAGGCTTTTTGAGTGAGTGATACAGTGAGCATTGCTGAAGGGATCTACTGGATAGGAGTTAACGATTTTGAGACTAACCTCTTCGAAGCGCTATGGCCGCTTCCAAGAGGAGTATCTTACAACTCATACATTCTGATAGACGACAAGGTTGTCCTTATCGACACGGTTAAAGGTTCGTTCTTCTCCGATTTTCTCGACAAGATCAGGTCGCTTCTTCCCGAAGGAAGAAAGGTTGACTATCTTGTGGTCAACCATATGGAGCCAGATCACTCTGGATCGATAAAAGTTCTGAGGGAAGCCTTTCCAGAGATAAAGATAATCGGGAACGAAAAGACAAAGGGAATGTTGGATGCTTTTTACGGAGTGACTGACAACGTTGTAACCGTGAAAGATGGTGATGAGCTTGAGATAGGTTCAAAGACACTCCAGTTTCATATGACTCCTATGGTTCACTGGCCCGAGACAATGATGACTTTTGAGAAGACAACTGGACTGCTTTTCTCGGGAGATGCATTTGGGGGTTTCGGAGCCCTCAACGGAGGAATCTTCGATGATGAAGTCGATATTGACTACTTTGAGGATGAGGTTCTTAGATATTTTTCCAACATCGTTGGAAGATACAGTTCGATGGTCCAGAAGGCATTCGAAAAGCTTAAAAATGTAGATATAAAAGTCGTCTGCGCAACTCACGGACCTGTCTGGAGGAAGAATCCTTCAAGAATTATAGAGCTTTACGATCGCTGGAGCAAAGAGGAAACCGAGGAGGGAGTAGTTCTTGTTTACGGTTCGATGTATGGAAACACCCAGAAGATGATGGAGGCGGTAGCATCGGGATTGGTCAAGGGGGGCGTAGATAAGATCAGGGTCCACAATATCTCTACCACACATATATCCTTCATAATTAGAGATATCTGGAGATTTAG
>NZ_JFHJ01000638.1:0-1941 GCF_003666285.1 Mesotoga sp. HF07.pep.5.2.highcov
GGTAGAAGGATCAATGTTAGAAGCAGTGAAAAGCGGGATATTATAGACCATTATGGGAAGATCCGTGTTCTTGCATATCTGAGAGAAGTGATAATAAATTCCTTCCTGTGTAGGGTGACAGTAATAAGGCACAACAACCATAGCTGCATCATAACCGAGTCTCGCCGCTTCTTTTGTCAACTCAATTGTTTCGTGAGTGTTAGCAGTGCCCGTACCGGCTATAAGCGGCACCCTTTCTCCGACCTCTTGTTTGACCTCTGCGAAGAGTCTAACTTTCTCTTCAAAACTCATCGAATAGAATTCCCCATTTGTTCCGGCTATCACCAGAGAATCGCAATAGTTCTTACTGATCAAGTAACTGGCAATTCTTCTTGTCATTGGATAGTCAATGGAATAGTCAGCTGCAAATGCTGTGCTCATTGGTATGAGGATCCTTCCAAACTTGCCAACAACGTCCATAAATACGCCTCCTAATATTTCATTTAATGAAACGTGATTTCTTTCAATGAAATTTTATTCCCTTGTGGGTCATTTTTCTAAACTCGTTGAGGTCTATTCTGGACTGACTAGAATCGCAGGCGATCGATTAATCCCAACATTTATCGAATTCCTCCGCAAAGGCAGTCTTTTGTGATTCTATTTTCGTCCGAATAGAGCTTTTTCAGCTTATCACGCTAATCACAGGAACTTTATTTAAAGAAACGGGAATCGAAACACTGTTATTTTTCTCAGTGTCAGAAGTTGATTGAGCGAAATCTCTTTGCTCTAAATGAAGGACCTGCGTTTATTGGAAATTGATCGAAGTGATGGTTACGGATCTTACGAGAGTGAACAGGAAGTTTTCTTAATGAGAGTGAAAGTGAAGGAGAAATACGCTTCAAGGGTTGTCTCTTCAGGAAGAAGATCTTTCTTCGAGTTCGATGAATATTGGGGATCTCAACTTCTTTCAAATGATTTTGGAATCCGTCATGAAGACTGCGAGAGAAATTTATATGGCAGAGATCGAGCTGCGTCTTTATCCAGCAGCCAGACTAATCTACCTTCCTCGGGAGAAATCTTTGAGACCGGCAGTTCGGAATCTTTGTCAAGAAAGACCTTCTTGACGATATCGGCCTTCTAGACTCCCGTGCCCAAAACGATGACATTCCTGGACTGATTCAGTGCTCGAAGACCGAGAGTAATCCTTTTTGAAGGCCTCTCGTCATAAGTTCCTTCAGTGGGAAGAACAAGGGAACGGACATCGCTAATTTCCTTCGACCCGGGAAAAAAACCCAGTGTGCCCATTCTCTCCAAACCCTAGTATGACAAGATCGAAACTTACGTCACACCCTCTGAAGTAATTTATCGGCTCGTTTCTATATTCGGAGACAGCCTCTTATTGAGAGAGTTCACCTCTGATCCTGTGGATGTTTTCGTTGGGAATACAGATCTTTCTAAGCAAGAGTTCATTTGCTGCCGACATTCCCGAAAATTATAACGAGGGTGATTTCACCCCCAGCTTGACATAGATATCCTTCTGCTTTTTAGTGGCTTCTCCGATCAAGCGGCCATGTTCGGGAGACTCAAACCTTTCAATGGTGTCAAGTTCGTCAAGGAGATCTTGCAATGTCCAGTTCTCGAAGAGACCGGTGTCCTGCATCTTCTTCTTTATGTAGGAAAGATAAATCAAGGCGACAAACTCGACAAACAGCTTTCCATTCAGTGATAGTTCAGATGAAACCTGCATTCTACGGAAATTCAACCGGTCTTTTAGGTTCCCAAACCCCTTTTCCAGTATGTCTTTACTGCGATAGAGAGATAAGGCCTCGAAGGGATCGTTGACTTCATTGGAGAGCAGTGCGAAATAGCCATAGTTTCTTGCCGCTTCACGCATCGCCTCTTCATTCGGTGTGATTTTCCTGGATTTACTGGAAACAGTAAAGTATTTGTCGTAGTCCTTCA
>NZ_JFHJ01000540.1:0-2956 GCF_003666285.1 Mesotoga sp. HF07.pep.5.2.highcov
CCGCTATCCCCAACCACGGTCTTACAACTCCCTTCTTATTTCGTAACTGTTGTGTTATAAATGAAATAGTACGTAATCGAAATCATAGGAGTGAAGATGAAACGAGTCAATATTCTGAATGAAAACATGATGAGTGCCCTTTTTAAACTCGCCTGGCCGGCCGTTCTTACCATGCTCTTCCAGACTGTATACAACATGGTCGACGCATACTGGCTCGGGAAACTGGGAAAGATTGAGATCTCCGCACCCACAATTGCGTGGCCTGCAATCTTCTTGTTGATCTCTATTGGCGGAGGATTGGCGGTGGCCGGACTTGCACTAGTCTCTCAAAATCTCGGAGCAGGAAGAAAGGAAGAGGCCACACATGTAGCCGGACAGGTTATTTCCACAAGCTTCGCCGTCGCTGTTGTTCTCGGTCTTCTCGGTGCGATCTTCTCCGAAGCTGTTTTGAGACTTCTCAGTATTCCGCCAGAGTTGCTTTCAGTTACCAATATTTATATGAGAACGATCTTTCTGGGAGCTCCATTCACCTTCACGATGTTCACTTTCAATTCACTCTTCACCGCTATTGGTGATACAAAGACACCGATGTACTTGATGGGTTTCTCTGTAACGGTGAATGCACTTATCGATCCTCTCTTGATATTCGGTATAGGCTTTCCCAGACTGGAAGTCTTCGGTGCCGCACTTGCAACTGTAATATCAAGAGGAGTTGTAGTGATTATCGCGACGGTCATATTATTCAAAGGAAAGAGAGGATTCAAAATCAATTTCAGAGATCTTAGGCCAAAGTGGAAGACTCTTGGCCGCGTCTTAAGAATAGGCCTCCCATCCTCAGCCGGACAGTCGATCACGGCTCTTGCGTTCCTAATAATTACCTCGATGGTTGCCGGCTTCGGTTCGGTTGCAACCGCTGCCCTGGGCGTGGGAAACAGGATAACTTCGCTTGCAACGATGTTCTCTTTCGGTCTTTCCCAGGCAACGTCGTCGATGGTTGGGCAGTATCTAGGTGCTGGAAGAAAGAGTGACGCTTATTCAGTTGTATGGAAAGCGACCGGAATAAACGTGTTGATTGTTGGAGTGATCAGCACCGGCACGTTCTTCTTCGGCAAGGAAGTGACGGCGTTTTTCATCAACGACCCGCTCGTATTGATTGAAGGAGAGAAGTATTTCAGAATAGTCTCCTTTTCGATACCGATCTTCGCAAGTTACAACATCTTCGACATGGCTTTAAGAGGCTCGGGCCATACAATTCAGTCCATGATTCTCAATATCACTAGACTATGGGGGATACGCCTTCCTCTGATATACTTCTTCGGTATGTCCATGGGAATCACAGGAATATGGTACGCGATGTTCGTAAGCAATCTGGTGATTTCCTCTGCAGCGGCCATAGTTATTTTCATGAAGCGTTGGCTGAACCCGGTTATTTAGGATAGAACATGTCAAGTCCAATGTGAGGTAATTACTACCGTTTACAGACGATGTCTTCGATATTTTACCAAAATTCTCTTCATTGTTTCACTTCGTAATATTTCCTTATTGTCATTAGTGGTAGTATTCGTACAGCATGCAAATGCTCGAATTTCTTCGTTCTGGCTAGTTAAATATACGTTCGGGGGAATAATTAGCTTAGAACACCGATTTCTGTTCTTGCTTGGATTTGAAAGAATGTTCATCAGATTATGGGTTAGTCTCATTCACTTGTAACCACTTCAGGAGGAGGTAGAAGTATGAGAAAACTCTTTGTAATTCTTTTAGTTGTCTTTCTTTCAGTATCAGCGCTTGCTTCAATCAAGGTAGGTGCGATTCTTCCGATGACCGGCGGAGTCGCCGCGTTTGGCCAGATGATATGGCAGGGAGTCGAACTTGCCAACGAGCTTTTCCCTGAGGTTCTTGGGGAAGAAATCGAAATCGTCTTACTCGACAACAACTCCGACAAGGTTCAGGCAGTGAACACCGCCCGTCGTGCGATCGAGCAGGAAGGGGTTGTTGCTATCATCGGGCAGGTAATAAGCTCGAACACAATTGCCGGAGGAACGGTTGCAGAAGAAAACGGCGTTGCAATGGTTTCTCCCAGCTCGACAAATCCCCTCGTAACTCAGGACAAGAAGTATGTTTCCCGTGTCTGTTTCAGCGATCCCTTCCAGGGGGTTGCGGCAGCGATGCTGGCATTCAACAACATGGGTGTGGAAAACGTTGCCGTCTTTGTAGACGTTGAGCAGGATTATGCCGTCGGATTTGCAAATTACTTTAAGGAAACGGCTCTCGAGCTTGGTGGAAGCGTATTCTACGAGTACTACAAATCTGGAGACCAGGACTTCACGGCCCAGGTTTCCGATGCCATCTCCAAGGGTGCCGGTGCCTTCTTCATTCCCGGTTACTATCAGGAGATCGCCCTAATAGCCATCCAGGCCAGACAGCTTGGTTTCTACGAGCCGATAATAGCGGGCGACGGGGCGGCCGTGCCGGAAACTATTGAAATCGGTGGAGAGGCGGTAAACGGACTGTACTTCACAACTCACTACGATGCAGGAAGTCCAGCAATTACAGAGAATGCGAAGCTTTTCGTAGAAGCCTACACCGCCAAATACGGTGAAGCTCCCGGAACATTCACCGCCCTTGGGTTTGACACATATCTGGTCGTCAGGGACGCAATAGAACGCGCGGGTAGCACAGATAGAGAAGCCATAGCAAAGGCCGTTCGACAGACGAAGGATTATCCTGCTGTGACGGGAATAATCACTATCGATGAAAACGGTGACGCGATAAAGTCCGTTGCGATTGTAAAGATAGAAGACGGTAAGTTCGTGTACGATACAACGATCAATCCGTAATGAAGGTGGGGCTTTTCTAGGCCCCACCCTCTCCTTTTTCTTTTCAATCGGCCGGAGGTGTAAGCTTGGATCCTAAGACTCTTCTACAAAACTTTGTCAACGGTCTTAGTCTCGGTTCC
>NZ_JFHJ01000499.1:0-2671 GCF_003666285.1 Mesotoga sp. HF07.pep.5.2.highcov
ATGTTTTGAAGGTCGGAACGGCTGAAATTCCCTACGCCACAGCGATGAAGAGAGATGCAGCGACCACGGTAAGTGCCACGATGGCAATCGCAAAGAGAGATGGTATTTCGGTCTTCGCTACTGGAGGCATTGGTGGAGTTCATCGTGGTAAAGACTGGGATGTCTCTCAAGACATTATCGAGCTTTCCCGAACCAGTATGATCGTTGTATCGGCTGGTGTAAAGAGCATCCTCGATGTCCCTAAGACTCTTGAGTTTCTCGAGACTTTTGGTGTCACTCTGGTCGGTTACAAAACGGACTCATTCCCACTATTCCATTGCTCCAGAAGTCCCTATAGAGTCAACCTCACGATAAATTCACCGGAAGAGGCTCTGCTGATTCTAAAAGAGAAAGAGAGACTGGGGATCGATGGTGCGGTGCTTGTAGCGAACCCTATCCCAGAAACCGATTCGATGGATTACGACGACCTTTCCAGGTTAATAGAGACTGCTCTGTCAACTGCCGAAGCTAGGGGGGTATCCGGTAAGGCTCTGACACCGTTTCTCCTAAGCACTATCGCTGAGTTATCAAACGGCAAGACTCTCGACGCGAACATCTCTCTTTTGATAAACAATGCGGCCCTTGCTGGACAAATAGCGGGGAGCTTGGGAGCCGAACTATAATGGCATATTCACTTAAGGGAGGCAGAGTCTACTCGGTACCCGACGGAAGATATGTCACCCGAGATCTCTACATTAGCGAAGGCATAATTTCTGAAGTACCGGCAAAAGATGCGATAGAAATAGATGTAAGCGGTAAATTCGTCTACCCTGGTTTTGTGGACTCTCACGCTCATCTAATCGGAACTGGAAGAAAGGAGCTTGAAGTCGATCTCGAAAACTGTGACTCGGTAGAAAAGCTTGAAACGGCTCTGAATGTTGAACGCGATATCGTTCGAGCCCGGGGTTGGGATCAGGAGGTTCTTGGCTTCATGCCAGTAAGAAAGATACTTGATTCAATCATATCTAGACCAGTAATAATTACAAGAAGGTGCGGTCATATCGCCTCTGCTAATTCGGCTTTCATAAAGCTCTTTAGTCTCGAACGACTTCATGGACTGGACGGAACGGACATTGATCTCGGGATCCTTAAAGAGAGGGCACTTGATGAAGTCGAAAGAAACGTATTGCTAACTTCTGGAGAAGTAGAGGCTGCAATCGAAGCAGGAACAAAGGCCTTCTTGAAATACGGCGTGACCTCAGTGCACAGCGATGACTACCACGGGATAGAATACGAACTCCTGATGCAAAGACTCGCAGGCATTGTCGATCTAAGAGTTTACGAGAAATTTTGTGTATCGCGAGAAGAAGACCTCGAAATGATACTACTCGGCCGACAGTTCGAAAACGAATTCTTTCAGTTAAATGCGGCAAAACTCTATCTCGACGGTTCGCTTGGAGCGAGAACGGCGGCTATGATTGAACCGTACTATGATTCTCCCGGGGAAAGAGGCGTGCTCTATAAGAGCGCGAAAGAGATTAGACCGATTGTGAAAAGGGCAGATGGGGAAGGGATTCAGGTTTGCGTTCACGTAATCGGCGATCGTGCCCTCGAAGAAGCACTGAAGGCCTTCGAAGGATCGAAGAGTGAAACGCTTAGGCACAGATTGATTCACGTTCAGATCGCCTCTGAAGAGCAAATCCGAAGGATGGTAGAAGAGAAGCTCACTGCATCTATTCAGCCAGTCTTCGTTGATTCCGACAAATTGATAGCTCCGGAAAGATTCGGCCCTTCTCGCTTGGAGAACGCATATCCATTTGGAAAGATGAGAGATATGGGTGTCCTTCTTGCATTGTCAACGGATTCTCCCGTGGAGAGTACGTCAGTGATTAGAAATCTGAACTCTGCAGACAGATACTTTTCGAGAAGGGAAAGCATAGAAATGTACACTTCGAACGGGCATCTTCTGGCCAATAGTTGCAGAGGCTGCTCACTTGAACCGGGTTACCCGGCAGATCTCTTTGTTATCGATGCTGACTTATTGAAGACCAATGAAGACAGGTTTTCGGATATGACATTCGTAGGAGGAAGATTGGTCTTTTCACTGAGTGAAATCGGCTGACAATCAAAAACCTATATTTTACATAAATGCTGACTACACTTTCTTTACGTTTCATGTCCTAAATGTTAAACATAGGCAAACTCTCTTGAAGAATACCAGCAAAACTGCTAGAATTAATAAAGAAAGAGGCGGCGTAAAGCCGCCATATCTGGTGGGCTCGGGTGGAGTCGAACCACCGACCGCCCGGTTATGAGCCGGAAGCTCTAACCAAACTGAGCTACGAGCCCAGACACAGATTTGATTATAATATTCCTCATGGCTTGTGTCAAGAGGTTCAGGAGATGGTTTAATGCTAAACAGCAGTTCTGTGGGTCTTCGGATATCTACAGATCCGGTTCAGGAAATGACTGTGAAGTATCCCCGAGTCCTTGTAATAAAGGCCGCATTTTGCCTTCTGAAAGACGGAAAGTCTATTGAACATAGAGATCTGGAAAAAACGTTACAGACCTTGCTATCGGGATAAGCACCGGCGATCGCTCGGTGCTCATTTTTCCCCCTCATGTTTGAGATGAAATGAAAGATTCATTATGTCGGAGGGTGTGAGGCCGGGTATTCTCATAGCTTGGCCAA
>NZ_JFHJ01000323.1:0-1261 GCF_003666285.1 Mesotoga sp. HF07.pep.5.2.highcov
GGTCCACCGAAGGAAGGCGCATTTCCCAACGGTTGACCGTCGCCCACGACTATATCGGCTCCCAACATCCCCGGAGCTTCAAGTATGCCCAAAGCGATAGGGTTTGTACTCACTATCATCATAGTGTTCTCCCCAATCGTGGACCGAATTTCGGAGAGATTTTCGATTATTCCAAAGAAGTTTGGATAACCTAGAACAAAGCCAGAAATATCTTCTGTTAGTTTCTTCTGAAGGTCAGTGACATCTATCTGTCCAGATTCGGAATCGAAGGCAACAGTCTCTACATCGATGTCGCTACCAAAGCAATATGTTTTGATCGTTTCAACGTATTCGGGATGAAGTGCCTCCGAGACCAAAACCTTCTTACCACCCTTTACTCTGACAGCCATAAGAGCAGCTTCCGCAACGGCACTTGCACCATCGTACATCGATGAATTGGCAACTTCCATCCCCGTGAGTTCGCATATCATTGTCTGGAACTCGAATAACATCTGAAGAGTGCCCTGCGAAACTTCTGCCTGGTAAGGTGTGTAAGCAGTCAGGAATTCCCCTCTTGATGCTATCGCTTGAACCGCGCTAGGGACGAAGTGCTTATACACACCGGCTCCTCGGAAGACAGACATATCGTTAAGCGTGAGATTTCTTTTGCTGAGTTCACTGAGGTCTCTCAGTACAGTGAATTCATCCTTACTCTCAGGCAAAGAAATGTCGACCTCGAACCTTTTGGGTATGTCGCTGAACAGCTCTGATATGCTCTTGACACCAACTACCTCCATCATTTCATCTATGTCTTTCTTTGTTTGGGGTAGATAGGGGAACTCAGGCATATTAGCCCTCCTCTTCGCAGTGTTTCTTATATGCCTCCAAATCCATCAGGCTGTCAAGTTCAGATTCGTTACTTATCTCCATCTTTGCAATCCAGCCTTCACCTTCAGCATCATCGTTGATCTTTTCAGGTGATGAATCAAGTTCTTCATTCACTTCAACAACCTTGCCGCTTACTGGTGCGTAGATATCACTGGCAGCTTTTACAGACTCTATCGTGCAGAAGACGTCTCCCTTCTTATATGACTTACCGACTTCAGGAAGGTCAACGTACACGATGTCCCCAAGGTGATCTTGAGCGTGATCGGATATTCCTATTGTGGCGATCTTACCTTCTACCGATACCCATTCATGTGTTGCAGCATACTTTTTCATTTACACTCCTCCTTAACCTTTTGATTTCACAGAACCTCTATAGAAAGGTGTTTTTACTACA
>NZ_JFHJ01000522.1:0-659 GCF_003666285.1 Mesotoga sp. HF07.pep.5.2.highcov
GTTCATCCCGGGTGCTCCTCCGGACTTGCTAGAGCCTCCTTCTGGCTGTAGATTCCATCCCAGATGTTCCCTGGCTATGGATAAGTGCAAAGAAGAAGAACCACCCCTAATAGAGATAGAAGATGAACACATGGTGGCCTGCTGGAGGTGTGAGAAGAGATGAACGAAAACATAATTGAAGTCAAAGACCTTCAGAAATGGTTCCCCATAAGAAGAAACATATCCCAGTTCTTCAAGGGAGAACACAACTACGTCAAGGCAGTTGACGGAGTAACCTTCTCGATAAAGAGGGGCGAGATATTCGGTCTAGTTGGAGAGTCCGGTTGTGGAAAGACCACTACGGGAAAACTAATCATGAAACTCCTAGAACCCACAGGCGGGACAATGTTCCTAAACGGAAAGGATGTAACTCATATAGAGAAAGATGAACTGAAGATTTACAGAAGGAACGTACAGATGATCTTTCAGGACCCATACGCTTCAATGAACCCTCGATTCAAGATAAGGGATGTCATGGAGGAGCCTCTAATAATACACAAACTCGGAGAAGACAGGGATGAGAGAATGAAGATGATCGAGAAGGCTTTAAGGGAAGTCAAGCTCAATCCTCCAGATGAATTCCTTGTGAGATATCCCCATATGTTATCCGGGGGTCAGAG
>NZ_JFHJ01000002.1:0-27219 GCF_003666285.1 Mesotoga sp. HF07.pep.5.2.highcov
AAACAGGGAATTTGCTCTTGCAAAAAACAGCATCTTTGTTTATCACACGCTTCAGAATCATTTCAAGGTCGGTAAATTCTGAATTTTCGCTATCATGAGGTTTTTCGAATACAGAGCGAACAAAATCCTTATTTAGTACAACGAGATCGAAATTGCCTCTATCACCGTATTTAGCTTCATTATCGATCGATGTAATCGAGATATCATTACCATATCCCTCAAGAAGTCTGTTTTTTTCATATCTGAAATTTGTAGGATATTCTAGATGAACAAGGGAAACAGCTATCCCATCTTCCCTGTGAACGAGTTCTTTGCTGCCTCCCTCCATGATATCTCTTTGAAGAGAAGCATGGATGTCCGACTCTGTGAAGTAAAAGAAAGGATTCTCTCTGAATCTGTTTATCGTTTTCCTTATGCCATCATACACAAGCATTTCAACATCAGTCATTATTCGATCCCTCCAGTTATTTAGTTCCCGTAATTAACACGCTCTCACTTGCTTTCAGCAGGACGTTTGAGAAACGGTGATTGCAGAGGAAGAATCTCTATTTTATGCAGCGGGATGAAAGCTCATGACAAGAGCGGGCCTGCTGTTTTCAGAAATGAAGAACTTCACTCCAGATATGATTCCTCCTTTCTATGAGCGTGTTCTAGAGCAGAAGAACTGCGCAGTGTAGGTCTTCATCTTCCCGTCTCCATTTTCTAAGGAACCGGTTCCACCAGTAAATGATTCTAAAAGTGTATTGAGAGAAAAGTATTTGGTTGTGTCAAAGAAGTTCGGATTGGTTTTTGGCTGTTCTGCATATGCGAAAGCCAACGGCGTTACCCGCTGAAGAGGGCTCCAGATAATCGCGATGTGTTACCCGAGCGAAAGTCTCATTGAGGCCCACGCTTCCACCCCGCATGACCCGTTCGTAGTCGCCTTCAGTATTGTACGGGTTTGTATCCGGGCTATACCTGTAATAGTCTTCCTCGTACCAGTCGGAGCACCACTCCCAGACGTTGCCGGACATATCGTGGATTCCCAGTTCATTCGGGGCCTTCTTTCCCACTTCGTGCGTCTTGATTCCCGAATTTTCGGAGTACCAGGCGACTTCGTCCACGTCGTCGCTTCCTGCATACTTATGACCTTCGCTCTTGTTCCCTCCCCTGGCCGCATACTCCCATTCGGTTTCCGTAGGTAGCCTGAATCCGGGTACTCTTTCCAATTTGTCCGTAGCCTTTCCCGTGGCATCCAGCAGGCGTCCGTCATCGTCATAGGCCTTTGGGAGACCTTCTCTCTCGCTAAGCCAGTTGCAGAACTCCACGGCGTCCCACCAAGTTACGTTTATGACGGGCAAATCTCCCCTCCCCCAGCCCTCATCGGAAGGAGGGATTCTTCCCGTGACTTCACAGAAGACGTCGAATTCGGAGAACCTGACTTCGTGCTTGCCAATGTAAAAGTCATACGTAATTCTTACTTCGCGAACCGGTCTTTCGTCTATCAATCCGTCGCCCCATGTGTCTCCCATTTTGAAGCTTCCTCTCTCGACGCGCACCAAGTCGGGAATCTCTCCGGCTGGAATAAATGGGGACTCATCGGCCTGTCTTTCATTTATCTGTGAAAATGAATCTGCTTTTGTTTCGCTACGTGTCGCTCTGCAGATTCGAAAGCCCACGCCATTGTGGATTTCCATCGGTGAAAGGTTTTCTCGGTGAGCAATCCTTGCTAAATTGGCAGGCTTGAACCAGCAGCCGCCTCTAATGACCCGGCCGCCTTCGCTTATTGAATATGGATTGGTCTCTTCCGAGTCCGTATAATCATCGAATCGATCTGAACACCACTCCCAAACGTTGCCGCTCATGTCGTACAGGCCAAGTTCATTTGGCATCTTCATCCCAACTTCGTGGGCTACGAGCCTCTTTGCTTCACTCAAATCGGTCGGAGCATCACTGGGTTTTTCATCGAACCAGGCAACAAGGCTCGGGTCATCGGAGCCGGAATACTTGTGACCTCGGCTCTCTCTCCCGCCCCTTGCCGCATACTCCCATTCGGCCTCGCTCAACAACCTGTATCCCCGTACTCTTGCTATGTCATTCGTCTTCTTCCCGTTTTCGTCCAGAAGACTCCCGTTTTCATAGTAGGCCGGAGGTAAGCCCTCCTTCTCGCTTAACCAGTTGCAGTACCAGGTCGCCTGGAACCAGTTCACGTTGATTACCGGTCTTCTTCCCCTTCCCAGTCCCTCATCTTCCGGTTCCGTTGCTCCTGTCTCCATGCAAAACCTGTCGTATTCCTCGAAGGTCACTGAATACTTACCCACGTAGAGATCGTAAGTGATATTCACTCTGTGCGCCGGTCTTTCAACGTCGGCTCCGTCTCCCCAGGTGTCACCCATGACAAAACTACCGCCCTCGACATAGACCAGTTCATCTCCATTTGTTGTTTTTATCTTAGAAGATTCAGTTTCGGCGGCTATTCGTTTTCCAAGTGCCAACGCTATGCTTTCTAAAGCCCAAGTCGCGGCCTCTTCATCCATGGAGCAGTTTTTTCTAAGTAGTCGGGAAAAGCCTTCAATTGCAGCAGTCTGAACAGAGGAGTCTTCGCTTTTCATTAGCTCGCTCAACAAGCCCTCTCTCAGAGCCGTTACGATAGCCTTTATCTCGGTTTCAGATTCCTCAAAGGACGTTTTGAGCAAGGTCTCGATCTTATCCGGTTGATCGAGTATATCTACACCGTGCGTCTTCACCAGCTCTGTGAGTTGTTCTCTAACTCTTTCGTTCAAAGAGCTCACTCCTTCTAGACGGAGTCTCACTGCGCAGGCAATAAAGCCCTCCGTCATCCAGTCCGTTCCATACAGCAAGCCCGTTCAGAGACTATTCTTCACATTTCTTCTGTTTGATCGGTCACATGGTTTTCGAGTCTGATTTCGAAGTCGCGAGTGTTTTGGAGAGTCACGGTCTCCGTATCCCCGTCTTTGAGATACAGAATAGTCGCTGAAACAGGGTCGAGAGAATTCTTCAGAAGATACAGGTAGAACTCCATCTGGAACTTGTATCTCTCAAGCATGTCAGCTCTCTTTTCGGCCAGCTTGAAGTCGACGATCTTCCAGCCTTCAGATGTCTTGTAGAGTTTGTCGATTACGCCCGCCAGTATGAACTTGTCGAAGGCTCTTTCGAAGCGCACTTCGCTTCTGCAAACCTCTGAGTCCTCGATTTCGCGAATTATCTCGTGATGGCCAAGCTTCTTCAGTTGCTCCAGGATCTCCTTTGCCCTTTCAGGGGCCGCCGATCCTCTTAGAAGTTCAGGATCGCTCAGGATCTCACTCAGTCTCTTTCCCTTTGGTCTTCCGGCGGGGTTTCCGAGCTGCTCGAAGATCCTGTGAACGTACAGCCCTTCGGCTGTTGAGGAACGTGAAGTTCTTTCGATACTGTCGATATCCAGAATCTCTGTCTGTTTGTCATCGAAATCGAGCGTAGTGGGCGAGACTATTCTCCTGAATTTGAGATGATCGAAGCGCTTCATGTAATCTTTATCGGGCTCTTTCCACGCGGTTCCTTCACGTCCTATTTCCGCGCTTTCAAGAAGAGCCGGTGTCTTCACAAAAGTAACCAGATCCTCAAGCTCTTTCTCCAGCTGCCCGGTTTCTTCGCTGTAAAGGCCAATCACTATCTGAGGAAGCCAGCCGATATCCGTATCGTCTCTCTTCTTTTTCAGCTCCTTCTCCATGGCCTCTTTGTCGACATTCATCACAAGAATTTCCCTGGGTCTTGTCAGCGCCACGTAGAGGGTTCTCTTCTCTTCTTCGACCTGTTTTCTCAGATCTGCTCTATACACAAAATCCAGTTCATCCGTCGTTAGTTCCTTGCTGTAAAGAGTGAAACCCTTCGAAGCCGTGTCGAAAAGCAATGAAGGGGTCTCTTTCCTCGGATTCTCCGTCATCTCTGCGACGATCACAACGGGAAATTCCAGCCCCTTTGCCTGGTGGACTGTCATTATCTTCACGCTGTCGCTCTTCTCGTTCTCCAGGGCCGCTTCGCCCTCGTCCGCCTCTTCGGAATACAATTTAATGTTTTTCGAAAACTCCCTCAAACTTATCCCGAGAGAGTCGAGCTCCTTGGATATTTGAAGGAATTTGATCACGTTGGCCAGACACTGCTCGGGCATTGCAAGGAGCGTCATCTTAGGAAGATAGTCCGTCTCTCCGACGAAGGAGTCGAGAATTTCTCCCGGCTTAAGTAGTCTTGCAAGGCGCGAATACCTTGTAATGATCGTGCGAAGATCGACGAAGGATTTATCTTCGCTCCTCATAATGCAATCATAGAAGTGACTGTATTTCTCCTTCAGTCTCGCCGCATCCTGAAGCGTGCCTCCCCATGCTGGAGAAAGGAAGAATGACAGGAAGGCCCTGTCGTCTGCGGGATTGCCGAGAAAACTGACGAATGCTATCAGTCCGGCTATCTCAGGCCGCTGGAAGAACTTTCTAGAGCCCACCGTATAGTAAGGAATCCCATTTGCTTCAAGCGCCTCCTGATACTGCTCGACGTTCTTGAATTTTCTGAGGAGTATAGCTATGTCCCCTGGCCGTATCTTGCGCGTTACAACAGATTTTCCCTCTCTGAAATCGAGCTCCTCATCCAGAAGCGAACGTATGTAAGCAGCGACTAGTCCTGCGTGGTCTTTATCTTTGCTTTCAAGTATTCTTACTCGCTTTTCTCTCTTGTTGCCGTGGGGATCAAGGGCCTCCACATCTTTGCCGTACCTCGACGCAAATGCCTCAAGCGTTGGGTTGCTCATCACTTTCTTGAAGAATATGTTGTGGAACTTCACAATCTCCGGGTGCGACCTGTATGATTTTTCGAGAGTGTCAGTAGCGTCGTCGCTTTCTTCGAATTTCCTTCTTGTCAGATTGAAGATCTCGACATTCGCTCCCCTGAACCGGTAAATCGACTGCTTGTCGTCCCCTACAAAAAGCACCTTCACATTTCCCGAAGCCGTCAACTTAGTGATAATCTCCGCCTGAAGCTCGTCCGTATCCTGGAACTCGTCTACGAGAATGTACTTGAACCTCTTGGAATATTCCGCTGCTATCTTGGGATTGTCGTTCAGCATCTTCCTTGTCTCTTCTAGCAACTGCTCGAAGTCGAGCTGAGCCTTCTTCAATGTCAGTTCCTCGTATTCCTTGTTTAGCTTTTTAAATGCTTCGTGGCAGACAGCTGTCGCTCTGGAGATCTTCTCGGCGTTCTCTTCCTTATCTTTGTTTTCAATCGGTCTGTAGAGATACATGTTGTGTCTCTGTTTGGAGAGGCAGTCCTCAAGAATCTTGTAAGTCTTGTCCAGGCCGTAGATGTCTATCATTTCATCCAGAGAGTCGAGATTGCGCGAGAAGAATCTTCCAAGGGCCTGAAGTTCGAGTATCTTCTTCGTTCCCGTAATGATCGAGAATCCAGTATCCAGATCGGAATTCGTATTCAGAATAGACTCCCTGAGTATTCTCGCGCAGAAGGAGTGGATAGTCGAGATCCAGGCGTGCATGACCCTTGAATTGATCTCTTTCCATCTTTTCCGCTCGCTTTCGCTGGCAGCTTTATCTATTTGTTCCAGTATCGCCTTCGCCACTCTCTCCTTCATCTCTGCAGCGGCCTTTTCAGTGAAGGTAATCGCCAGGATGTTTTCGATGCCCAGCTTTTCGTCAGAGCGAAGAATTTTCATGTATTCCTCCACCAGCCTGTATGTCTTGCCGGTGCCTGCAGAAGCGGAGATGAATGTGTTCTTATTCATCGCTTGGCCCGCCTTTTTGTCTCCACTTCAGAATGTTGAAGATTCCTTCGTTTTCGCACCCGTAGCAACTAGATGCTTTTCCTTTCCAGGTTTCGATGGAGAAATCGCCCGACTGGATGCTTTTGATTATCATTTCCACGGCTCTGATAAACTCATCGTCCGAAATCTTTCCCTTTTCGGCAGTGTCGCAAATCTTGAACTTGAGTCCACCAAGGAACTTCCACTTTCTTTCACCCGAAGAGTAATCGATCGAAAAATTGTTGCGTTTATTCTTACCCTTTATGAGCCTGAATTCTCCCCCGCTCACCACTTTGTTCTCTTCCGAAAAGGCGTTTTCGACTGCCATCGAATAGAGTATAAGCTGTTCGGCCATCGCTGATCCCAGACTTTTTCCGCTCTTGTAGTCGATGACAAATAGCGTACCGTCTTCACAAGTGTCTATCCTGTCTACGATTCCGTGTACACAAATCTCGGGGGTCAGCTTCAGCGGGCCGTGATCGGATGTATCGAACCCAAAGGAGAGCTCCGTACGGAATACAGTCCTTCCGGCACTGGTCTCCTCCGATTGATCGTAATCCACATATTCTGTAAGTATCTTCAGCATCTGATCGTAGCGCCTTTTGAAGAGCGCCTTGTTTATGCCGCCAGAAAACCTCCGGAGATTCTTCTCGAGGCTCACATCTAGCGGGACGCCACTTCCGAGGTGATCGCTTAGAACGGCATGAAAAACGCTCCCCGCATCCATGGGAGAAAGCTCTAGTATCTCCTCCGGAACAGGCTGCAACCCAAGCACATAGTTCAAGAAATACTTGAATTTGCACTTGCAGTAGGTCCCGACCGTAGAGAAGCTTATACATTTCTCCGTCAGCTCCTCGGCTGCTTTCACGCCGGGGACCTTGAAGGAAAAGTCGTTTGTGATCGAGCTCAGGTTCTTCTCCAGAGTGGCGACTATTTCCGAGTCTTCATGTTTCTCCCATTCCTTGGGGCTCTCCTTGAATAGACTGGCTATCGAAAGCCTGTAATCCGCCGGGCTCATAGACTCCGAAGGCGAGGACACGAGATCGGTGCGCTTCCCTTCTACGCGGCCGTGGGGTTTGGACTCAGATTTGCCGAATGCCCCAAGAACCGACCCTTCGTAAGGAGACTTCATCAACACGTTTCCATCGACCGTGGAGTTCGAGAACGTTATGCAGAGCCTTTCCTGTGCGCCGCTTATCGCCAGAAAAAGGCCCAGCTTCTGCCTGTTCTCCTGAATGCCCAGAATGTCCTTGGCTCTGGGCTCTGAGTACTGCGCGCCCGCATAGAGTGGATTGAGAGACAAAACGGGGTAATTTCCCTCGTTGAATCCCATGAAGTACTTGACCTTCTTCGAAGTGTAACGAGAGTCGATCAGTGAGAGGACTTCAACTCCACCCCCCATATTGGCCTCGCCCCGCAGATCCTCGCCTTCCAGATACTTCATGAGAGACTTGTAGTATTTTTCTGGATCGTACTCGGTGATTTCCATAGCTTCAAGAATCCCGGCGTGTGAAGGAACGGCTCTTTGAATGAACTGTTCGACGCAGGCAATGTTTTCAGATACCAATGTCTTTTCCTTGTTTCCCGTAAGCTCTCTTAATCCAAGACCCTCTTCACAGACTCGGAAGAAGTCTTCATATTTCGAAAGAGGCATCGACACGTTTCTATCAATGCTATTCAGAAGTGAAAAGACCCTCTTGACAGCGGGTTTGGCAGCATACTCTATGAACCGTATCTCTTCTTTTATCTCCTGGATTTGGGACAGAGCAGAGAAGTCCTCGTCAAGATCGTCGTTGGAGGCTAGGCTTTCAGATTTTGCATCGAGAAAACGTTTGTATGTCTCTAGCTTCTCCAGCCATACCTTCTTTGCATCCTCTGCCGTGGCTCCCGACATTTCGAACTGCAGACCGGCCGATGCCATTACTTTCTCGAAAAGAACGGAATCTATCGTACCGCCACCGTAGCCGGCATCTATCATTTCGAGGATTCCCGAAGGCTCGAAAGAACCGGATACCACTTCAAGCGGCAGCAGAAGGGTCTGGACGCTCTTCGACTCGAGCAAGGAAACCGAATTCTTGCTCACTACAGGAATCCCGAAGTCGTTCAGCGACTTCTTCAACACCCTCCAGTAATCCTGATTCGGTATTACAATCTCTATCTCCTCCGGCTTCAGTTCTCCCTTCGCTATCGCCCTCTTTACTTCCCTGGCGACGAAGTCGACCTCCCCGTACAGATCGTTGCACTCGACAATCTCGGCGTTTTCACACCCGGTGTCATTGAACTCTTCCCGATCCGAAAAGAGAATCTCCTTTACTTTTGTAAGTGAGCCGATTTCGCTCCGATCAACATTTATCGTGTCGAAGTCGATGCCCTCGAAGAGATCTGAAATGGTTTTACTCTCCCTGAACAGATTTCTTCTATCACTATCTTCAGGACATGAGAGATAGACCTCGTCGAAACAACGCATAATATTCTTCAGAAAAGCCCTGGTTGCCGGACTGAAATCGTAGAAACCGTCTATGAACAGAGTCTTTCCGAAAGCGCCTCTTTCGAGATCGGTTTGCTCTGCCGCCAGCCTCATAGCATCGTATGAATCGAAAAGCTTGCCTTCTTCAAAGTGTTCTTGAAGCTCTGCGTAGACTTTCCTCAGAACCTCTGGAACGGCGTCTTCTCTCCCGAAGGCGGTCTCGAAATTTCCGAGATTCTCTTTCAAGACTACGATTGCTTCATGAAAGTAACTCGTGGCCTTTTCTGAAGGATAGTAATTCTTGACCTTTTCGAAGGCCTTCGCGATTTCTATTCGTTCGCCTCTTTCGGGAACGGCTCTGCGATCCGGGAACATCTCCCTCACTATTCTCATGGCGAGAGATCTCTCAGTACTGAACTGTCCGGCGGCGATCGAAAGCCGCCTCTTCACCAAGGAGTCTTTCACCGTTCGCAGAAAAAAAGAAGATGGTCCTACGAAGAGAAAGGAGAAGGGATCTCCGCTGTAGGTTTCCTGGATCTTCTGCAGCAAGTAATCGCTTCTTCTTCTGCCTTCTTTTCCACAGACAAGAATACCTTTCAAGAACTGCCCCCTAAATAAAGATCTTAACTTTACTACCATTGTACAGTTTTTGATAACGTAAACAATGCGTATCTCACTCCTGATATAATTAATTTAATAGTCTTGCCGTTACGTCCAGCAACTTTATTCATTGTCGTCACTCACCCGAGAAAGATCATATCCAGAGAATGGCCTGCGTCAGCAGAATCCTTTTCGATTCTCAAAGTCATTGGCAAGGTAGTCTTCCGTCAAGGTTCGATATTCATTTTTGGAATACTCTTTTTAATATAGAAATCCCTGATAGAAAGAAAAGACTTGCTTCGTAAATTCACAGGTCGAATCTGAGCGATCGGTTGTCTCTGCTACTGTAAGCGGTACTGGTTGTGGTGAAATCTGGGGATTTCTTGTTTTGACATTCAAGAAACGAGTCAAGAATTCCGGGCTCCGAGAAATGCTTCAATCTTCACTTTCATAGAAATGATTGATGAACCCCACTATGAAAGTCGTGTCATACTCTCTTGGAAGTATTGTCTTTTCAGCCTCATGGAATCTCTCCGGATACTTTGATGAGAGTTTCTTCAGCTCGTCCCTGATGGATGAGCTCAGAGGTTCATTATCAGAGGGATTTCTACAAAGATAAACGTAGTGTGCCGTACTAAAATCATCTGTAAGATCGGATACTGAGAGGATTGTGTATGGAAGAATCCTTTCTTTCTCCATCTGTTTAATTTCGAGAAGAAGTCCTGTCAATCTATCAGAGAGCTTTGTAAGAAGATCTGTTCTTGCCTGCAGGAAGGAGGATCCCGATTCCCTATAAGTTTCTAGCTCTCTTCTGCAAAGAAGCACTTCCCTGCGCCTAACGTTTTCCGCGTAAAGTAATCCTTTTGTACTCAAGGAGTTCTCCCACTGTTTCTCGAGATTCAAGTAATCGAGTTTCCTTTCAATAGCACTTCTAATTATCCCACCCAGTTCCCCCATCCAGTCAAGACTCATATTATCATCTCCTCATGCCCTTGAGTATCCAGTGTTCCCATATATCACACTGTTTATAGCTGGAATATCCCATATGGTTATGATTTGCATGGGAAATCCCTTTCTGCTACCACCTTCCGTAACGAGAATGGCCTCCAGCTTCTTGCCGGCATTACTGGCCTCGACAAATGCATCGACTACTTCGAAAAGAGTAGTGTTTCTATTGACGAACTTCACATCTTCATTCTCTTCTGAGAATTCAAGCACCGTTTCAACAGTGCTTTCATCAAGGTAAGCTCGTTCTTCTTCTCCAACGCTTGCCATCCATCTGGCAAGAGCGTTTGTTGTAAGAATTCCTTTGTATTCCTTGTTGTAGTAAACGGGGATCTGTGAGAAAGACTTCTCTCTAATTATCGCAAGAGCGCTCCTGACAGATTGTTCAGGATCGATGACTGTAACTCCCTCATTCTTATTCAGAGATGTAATCTTGGGAGGGTTTCTGAGCTCCCGTGCAATGAATTCAATATCCTCTACAACACTTTCATGCGGCTCCGCTATGGTCGAACCATCTGGTGACCTAGTGTGAACAATAGCGTTTCTTAGGTCAGCATAATCTAATAACCTATGCTTAAATGTACTTAAAACCCGATCGTTGTTGGCCACTTTTGTCACTACGCTTGAAAATTCGAGCCTGCCAGTGGTATTTGTTGCGCGCCTAAGATACTCTTCAATTGAAACAAAAGCCGCAAGAAACCTGCTTGAATTATCTTTCTTGTCCATAGACTTCCACCTCCACAAATGAATTCTCTAGAACTTGATGAAGCTAGTGAAGCTGATCGATAGGTCTGTAAATAGAAAACAAGTAGACTACAGAAAGTAGAGTGTGTTTTGGGGAATTTCTGCTAGGTGCTGAACAAAATGGTGTGAGAACGTCAATAAGAGAGGTAAATAACTAATAGTTTACAATTTCATTATAGCAGTTAGATGTTGAATCTGTCAAGGGGGTTACAGCTTCCAGAGAGGGTTTCAAGAGATGTTGATTATATAAGTGGCTTCATTGGCCGATAAGGTTTACTGAAAAATATTACGATGTTGGGATATTTGAATAAGAAACACTTACTATGACAAAGACCGCCTTGTTTTACGTGCTTAACGGTTCTTTTTGTTTTTCTAGTTTCAAGTTCAGGAGTTCTTTCTGAACATTCCGAACACTAATAATTCCGCTAGACCATTGTGTCTTCGGGGATTCTGAGTTATGTTTCTTACTTTCGTTTCCTTACCTTATCGCGGGCGATGTCATGAGCTCGATAATCAAATCATCCGAAGACAATGCAATGCAAAAAACGAGTCTGTCACGGAAAAGACCGCTTCAAATCAATCAAAAGGCTTCCGAGATTGGAGTCGGATCTTGTTTATTTTGTCATCACCAAAGGGATCTTTCGGGTAGTTATCGATTCTCAAAATCGCCGGATTATCCTGAAAAATCCATGATTTCATTTTGACACCTCTCTTCTCTGTTCGCTAAGACAACCATTTTCTGAAATCAACGTCTTTCCCGGGCCGATCATATTGCCTACTCTTTCTCTTTCCGATTTTCTCAAAACATGCCTCATCTTCCCGATTCCTACAAAGCTACTCAAGGTATAAGTAACTTGTCGCCTTGATGAGACTCCTATACATACGTTCTGCAAGCCTTGGCAACAATCCGATATAAGCTTCTTTTTGTAGCTACAGTGGCAAGTTCCGGAGCCCTCTACATATCTGTCTTAACTTTCAGGGGATAACGAATATCGCCTTCATTTCCAATACCTTTATTGCAAGCTACAGCTGAGTCTCGAACGCATCAAGAAGTACTGGATATAGAAGTGACAATAGCTGATACGGTGCCCCTGAATTGGTTAATAATGGTCGAGAGAGTCATCCGAAGCACTTCTCTCAGATCTTCGAAAATCCTCTCAGTTGCTTCCTATTCAATCAGCACTTAGTAGTGTCTGGCTTTGATGAATGAATCAATGAACTTTTCCATTGGTTCCTCCAGAAAGCTGCAGTCCTCCTTATATTCCAGAAAAGGCGGTGGGAAAGTGCAGCCTCCCGGATAATGTGCTGCAGACTCTATTATTAGATTCTTATCCTCCTTACGTATCGTGAAACCATAAATAATCATGGGATCGGAAAGAATTGAGTATTCAGAATCTTCATCATCCGGATCATACGAAAACGAACTGCCATCCGCACTCACAATGGGAGGTTCAGTTTCCCCCATGATGAATGGGAAGAAGAGCATTAGGTTTTCTTCCAGAATCTCTCTTCGTAAGTCTCTTTCTTTTCGATCACTGAACTCGGGAATGGAAGAATAGTCTTCAGCAGAACCTATTCCGGAAGTTGGTTCCATTTCAGGATCAAGTATTGTCTTGCAATAATCGAGTGTCTTTTCAGCAAACCTCATCAGGTCGAATTTTTCGATTTCTACAGTTTTCTTCATGATTCCTCCTCTTGTTTGTACCAGCATTTTCCTTTGCTTCTTCGCTTTAAAATCTCCAGATAATGTTATCCAGTAATCTAGGAGTCATGTTTGGAAATGAGTGTCTGAGAAATTCACAAGCTGACTGGACTATTCTGCATGCAAGGTCGGGAGTTATGTTTTCGCAATCAGTTGCAGTCTGCAGGAATCTTAAGATCATTCTGTCAGGTTTCACAAAGTCATCGGAACCGATAAGCATATAGAAGTATCTAATAGATATTCCACTTCTCTGCCCTGGAATGGTCAAAACAGATTTTTCAAACTCCTCGTTATTTAACAAAGAGCTAGAATCCTTAAGGTATTCAACATCCTGTGATCTCACTGCCTCAGAAAACATCATGACCGCTTCAGCTTTTAGTATTCCGTTGACAGTAGAGGTCCGTTGCTTGTTACCGAACACTTCTGCGGCCATTCTTTGTGGTGAGTACGCGTGATACAGTGAGAGGAAAGATGAAACTGAAAACGATTCGGAAGTACTTTCAGCGCCCAGAAATCTGCAGAATCTGTCTACTGTGTTTCTTGTAGAAGCGTAACTCACGCCTATCGAGAAAACCGTATCGATTATGCATAAAGGCAAATTCGGATAACTGAATTCGCTTCCAAGCATGGCAGAATAAAGATCGAGATTCTCGAAGCAGTACTTGGCAGTCAATTCTGAAAGAGATTCCAATCTATCTGTCTTCATTCAAGCATTATTCTCCTTGAGCGAAATAAAGTCTGTTTTGATCCCCCGATGAGATAATTTAATTCCGTTTGAAAAAAGAAGAGCATCGACACCAATCTCTATCGAAAAAGGAAAGAGTTCAGGTGATCTTCCGATTTCTTCAACAGGAACTGATCCATTCTCCCTGCTTAATAGTAGGCTGTAAATCAACCATTGTGCTACCTGCTTTCTTCTCACGGCAACTCGCAGCTTTTGAACGGCGGTATATGATTTAGACTCTTTTGTACTCTCTATAATTTCCCACATTATCATGGTTTGAATTACCCTTGAACAGGCTCTGGTAAGTGTTGACCTCCCTCCCCAAATCTTACCGATTCTGTCGTGAACTTGGCTGACTTTGAAGTTACCCTGAAGGGCAATGAGCTTCCCAATGATTGTCGCGATATCTCTGAAGAAAGGATAGGTTGCTATGCTCATGCCCCAGTGGAATACTCTGGTGTCAATCTCTGGATTCTCTTTCAGAATCTCAAGAGCCCTTTTTCGCAAAGGTACCAGCTTTGTGTTGTTATCTAGCCACATTCTCGAAATGACGAGTCTTGTCTTTCTTCTCGCATCTTTTCCAGGAAGATCTAAGGCCATAAATCTCTCTTGCATTTCTCTTATGTGCTGAGTGCTCTTTCCTTCAGTTAGAAGTTCCATAGTGACATCTAGCCATTCCTTTTTTATCTGTCTATCAAATCCAAGCATCTTCGACAATTTGCTCATCCTTTCCTTAATCTGATTAGTGGAACGATAACCTCTTCTAGTGTCAAACCACCGTGAGAAACCACAACCGAGTTAGCTGTTGTGAAAGCCCGTCTCCCTCGAGCTATGAGAGGAAAGAAATTCTGTGGGAGTCCCACCGGAATCCACTCTATCGAATCTGGGTATTCAAGATGGATCTTCCCCCTCAAGAGCCGATCTTTGTAGATTCTAACCCTTTCACCTCTTGTCTCCGCAATCAACCCTTCTGAAGGATTACCCATTCCGTTTGCTTCTACGTTTCCATGATCGCTAGTTATAACAACCTCATAGCCCTCCCTGAAAAGTAGTTTGCATAGGTCTAGAAAGCAGCTTTCCTTTGCCCAGGTTTCTGTGGCTGCTAATAGTGCCCTCATTCCAATGTTCTCGCCATGAGCCTTTTCGTCAAGTTCTCTTATGACAATCCCAATTAACGATCGCCCATTGTTGATAGACTGTTCTACTTCACGGATTAACTGATTGTCAGGTTTGTTAATGTGAGAGATCTCTCTTTCTCTAAAACCTCTATCCAACCATGCCCGCTCCCACAGCCTGCTCTCTGCAGAGTTACTTGTTAAACTTGGCAGGTCCATGGGAAGCATTCCGGAAAAGATTGCCTGCCTGGACACTGCAGTTATTGTCGGAATCATTGCATAAGCTGCGTACTGCTCAAATGAAAAGTCTTCCATGCAGTCAGACACTCTTAGCCACTGAAGAAGAGACATTCCATCTATTACTATAAGAGCGAGCTTCTTATTCTCTATGGTTAACTTGCTTGTCCAACTCAAAATATCTCTTACTGTCACCGGCCATCTTGACGAGACCGTGAGTAACCTTCCATACTCTTCGGTCATCCAGCTTTCGAATTGAGAATCTATGATTGTCCTAATTGCATTCATATCTAACTGATCGTCGTTTCCTAAAGGGATCGAACAGGCAACTAGGTTGAGCTCTGCCCAGCGCCAGGCAAAGTCAATCCAGTTATTGTAACTAGTATTAGCTTTTGGAAGTGAATCACTGACAATCTGGAGAAGCTTCTTGAATCGTATTCGCTCTGAACCTGGACCATCAATCCCTATAACCATCCAGGATTTTTCGAACTTCGACGGATCATCAACAGGGACAGGTTTAAGCAGGCCCTCGGCAAACATTGTGTCTGTATAGACCTTTATAGAGGGATCATCGAAGGGCAGAGAATTAGGACCTTTCTGTCTGAATGAAGCTTCGTTATTATCACTCACTGAAAATCTACCATGCCTCTTCAGAAATACTGGCCATCTTTCCTGAAGAAACTCAAGAAAACTCTCTCTGTGCTCAACAAAAGAGGGTAGATCCAACAGCCTCTCGTAACCCTTTTCTCTTGCAATATCCATTACAAGATCGAAAAGCTCGCCTCTAAGCTGAAGCCTGTTATAGTGGAGCTTTATAAGCCAGGCTATAAGCTCAGTTAGGTTATAGCGCTTGGAAGGATCGAATTCATAGATGCGCTTCAGAATGAACTCTCTCGTCCTCCTTGTCGATAGATAATCGAGGTCGTCGCTATAAGAATCATTGAGCCTATCTAACTCCCATCTTTCAAGACTCTCGAGAGCGGTTCTGCTGAGTTTCGGAAAGATCGAACTCAATGAAACATCAACGGTCAATAGTGATGAATAGATGTCGAAGGGAAGTTCTCCCGCAGGTGTTTCTCTTGTCAGTACTAAGAAGCTCTTTGCTTTGTCTCGAAACTCACTTTCATATTCAAATCTAAAGGCAATAGGATCTTTATACTCAATAACATGGAAGCCTCGTTCCGATAGCTCTTCAAGAACTGCCTGATCGACAAGTCCGTCGGGATCATATACGATCATAGAGTCCTTTTCGGGATTGAGTATCTTATCAATAATGCGAGAATTCAGGGATCTCATTACTCTTCCCCCTTGACGATCAAGGCAAGAAGAAGCTCGATTTGGGGAATAATCGTTTCTTCTTGGGAACTCCATTCTTCAAATTCCTTGTCGACCTTTCGAATTCTGTAATCCCTTACCTGTGAGAGACCCGATCTCTCTGCGAGTTTTCTTCTCATCCTGAACCAGTCTTTTTTCCTTTCTCTCTCCTTGTCCGCTCTCTTGTAATAAAGACTCTTCAGCTCATCGAAAGTCTCCTTCAATCTTCTATTTGCTCCTTCATAGATCCCTGAAGCCTCATCAAATGCAGTAATCGTACACTCTCCCTCGATGAGTCTGTTCCAGATCAGATCTGCCGACCCGTGAAGTAGATCCCCTTTTTCATTCGCAAAAACCGGTAAGACTCTCTGAAGATCATATTTTGAACCATGGGCGGTCACCCTCCATAGCGACCAAGTACCTGATATCCCTCTAGGTACGCTGCGAATTATCGCAGAGGGTACTGGTAATCCTTCAGGAAACTGCGGAATTTCCTTAACAATGGATCTGACCAAAGGATCGTTGAATGTTATTGCCCTGAAGTCAGGGTTATCATTGCGGGAGAAAGCCACAAGCTCCTCTCCAATTACCCCGGGAAGACTTATCTTCCAATTTTTGCCCAGTGCAATTGCCTTACCTCCCTTGCTCTTTACATAAGATGTGACTGCTCTTTCAAGCCAGTAGTGAACTGGTTGATTTATAAGCCTTCTCACTTCCTCTGGCTCAAGAGAACTGTCAGCAGGTAAGATTCTTCCTCTTTCCTTTGACAAAACAATTTGCTGTCTTATACTTTCCAGTGAATTTTCAATCTGGTTTTCCAGATTGTCTGGGTCTGTAATTGCAGTGACATAAATTTCGTCGAACAGATTGGCCGCTTCAGTCGAATCTAGGACATCTTCAGTCTTATCTACACCGAATTCTTCAAGAATTACTTTCAGCTTCTGTTCGATGACTTCGATAACTCTGAATTCAGCAGTCGACTTCATTGCAAGGTTGAAGGCCTTAACATCCTGGCTCTGACCAATTCTATCTACCCTACCAATTCTTTGTTCTATCTTCATCGGATTCCACGGCATATCGTAATTAACAACTACATGGCAGAACTGAAGATTAAGACCTTCTCCTCCCGCATCGGTAGAGATCATAATCTGAGATTCCTTAGCGAACGATCTCTGGGCCTTCAGTCTCTCTTCCAAACTCATTGAACCGTTTAGAATGCAAACAGGAAACCCCCTATCTTCGAGAAATCTCTGCAGCATCTTCTGTGTTGCTACAAACTCAGTAAAGACGAGAATCTTTACGTCTGGATCTATTTCCTCTCTTCTACTTGTTTGAATGATCTCCAGTAGTTTCATAGCCTTGGCATCGTTCTCTTCGAACTCGACCGATCTCGTCAAACCTAGAAGATAGCGAACCCTTTCCTCTTCGCTGACGAAAGGTTTGATCCTTATTATCCCTAGAAAATCTATCTCCTCGCTGTTATTCATCTCATCAAATTCTGCGAATGAATAACTGTTGAGTTCCAGTGGAAGTACCATTTGATCGCCCGAACCGGAGATTGCCTCCAGTCTTTTCTCCAAAGCGCTGGCTATAGCGGCAGTTGATGAGGCGACTAACCTCTGCATCAGAAGCATTAGAAACCCCATGTAATTTTGTTTCTGGTTTATCGCCTTCCGGTATCCTTCTCTTACGTATTTTGTGACTGCTTCGTACAAAAGATACTGCTTCACGTGGTTCTCGCCAAAATCAACAGATACCAGATTTGTGATCCGCCTTTTAAAAAGAGGTTTTCCCTCTATATCTATCGCCTTTCGCTTCTCCGTTCTAAGGACATACTCCGAAACCGTATCTCTGTCGAGTTCATCCTCCGAGGTGAATGCGATCGGGTCAAGAAGAGACATTAGCCTGAGAAAGGCATCGCTTTTTCCCTGATGAGGAGTGGCTGAAAGCAGCAAGACGTACGGAGCGGCCTGTGCAAGGCTCTGTCCCAACCTGTGTCTTGCCACTGCTGAATTGGTCCCGCCAAGTTTGTGAGCCTCATCGACGATTATAAGATCCCAGCCGGCATCGACAAGATCGAGAAATCTCTCTTGATTGTATTCTTGGAGTTTCTCATTGCTCCAGCCCTGACGGGAATAGATTGGCTTGACTGAATCCAGAGGACAGATTATTTGATCGAAGAGCTCCCAAGCATTTTGCACTCCAGACAGTTTCTTAAATGCAGAAAGCTCTGAAGGGATCACCAGCTTGAAATTCTCGTCGAACTTCAGTTTCATTTCGCTCTCCCACTGGGTAATCAGTCCTTTAGGAGCGACTATCAGAACTCTCTTGACAATACCTCGTAACTTCAGCTCCTGGATAATCAAGCCGGCTTCTATAGTCTTTCCAAGGCCAACCTCATCTGCAAGAAGGAAGCGTATCTTGTTACCTAGAAGTGCCCGTTGGAGAGCATGAATCTGGTGAGGGAGCGGTAGAACGGCTGAATTCATGGGTGCCAGAAGAATGTCTGACGAATTGAAGGCGTTCAGCAGTTTACCCGAAGCCGAGACATAGGATATGAAATCTTCCGAGAAAAAGTCCTTCGCCTCTTCAGCAGCTTTCAGCTCATCGGAGGCTATTTGGACTACCCTGTCTTCTCCCGGAATCCAGACTTTCGATGTCTTGTAACCCCAAATCTCCTTGCTTTCAAGAAGCATACATAGCTTCTTTTCACTTTCCAGCCAGTACCACTTTTCACTCATGGGCAACTCCACTTCAGAAAGAGCTTACACAAAAAGCAAAACCCAAACAAGTCATTTACTCTGACAACCAAAACTCATCTCTTAAAGTTACCTCTGTGACAGCATTCTCGTTCTCTCGATCGAAGTATTGACATTCCGTCAGCCACAATGCTATAATTTTCTCGCATGGGGGTGTCCCCGTGGGCGGAGCAGGAAAAAGGCTCCGCTTAACCTTTTTTAGGACAGACTTCCTAAGGATTTCCATTTTGACCCATGAAATTTGAGTCTTCTATTACAAACAAATTTGAATATCCTTTTCGAGTATTTCCACAAATCAGAATCTGCACCTTTTCTCAAGGAGTTTCCAAAACAGTAGGCTAGAATGTCCGCAATTTCCAGCCCGGCAATTCTATCCCTTTTCTCTCTGAAAAGAGGTGCAATTCTTAGTTTTTTCAGTTGTTCTTGATTTCGCGGTTTCAATCTCGTTGTTGCCAACCCGAAATCTCTTAAGTTCTCAAAAGATTGAGTGTAGAATTTGTCTTCAGACTTCTTTCTGCTTTCTAAAATCCAGATATATTCGTAATCCTCATCAAACGGTAATCTTTCAGAGATCATCTGTATGGAACCTATATAAGGGTGAACTGGATATAAGTACTTTCGCAAAATGTGGGTCTTGTCAATAAACGCCCCTACGAATCTGAACCTGAGGCTGCCAATAACTTTTAGCAAATCATTGTGGAATTCTTCTTCCTTACTAGGATCATTCAGGAACTTGTAAATCCTCTCCCTCTTAGATATCTCCTTGAAATGAAGGCAGAACTCAGCTTTGTGTTTGAACCACCTGACCTTGAAGTCCGTCAGTCCAAGAATGAACTCGGAATAGTCATCGGGATCCACTATTACCGCTGATAAAAAGAACACTTTGTTTTCATCACGATCAATCCCTTTGTAGCTAGGTGTTCCGTATTCGTCGGAGAATATGTACTTCACGGTTTTTACTCTCCAAGGCGTGTAAGGGCGTTGTCGTAGTACATTAGAAGTTTGGGATCTTCCTGAATTACCTTATCGCTTAGTTTGTCGGCAACCTCCACTATTCCCTTATAATCCTTCTCAGTCCAGAGCCGTTTGAAGCCTGCCCTAACGGCTTCGGTTCTGAATATTCGAATCTTCTTGCCGACGTGATTTCTATATTCTTCGAACTCTCTAAGAAGCGCCTTCTCTCTTAGCCTCTCAAGGTCCTGAGCTCTTGCCGGATCGGGTACATACCATCTTTCTTTCGCTTCTGCTTTCAGAGAGATGTCTGCAGTCTCGGGAGTAAGATCTTTCATCTTTTCTCTCAGTTTTGAACTCTTTTGTAGCCAACTCCATATCTGGGCAGGAATGGGTCCTTCACCGTCGTATTTGATGAAGTTGTCTTCCAATAACTCCTTTAGCTCGATCTCTTTCTCGTGCTTGGCCCAGCTGCGCGAGATCGGCATGAACTGTGGCTGAAGTTCCTGGAAGGTCTGTGGTTTGTTCTGGAGTTGAAGTCTGAGCCACTGGATTGCCGAATTCTCATCTGTGACGAAGAGAGAAAGCTGGCGAAGCTCACTCACATTTATTCTCTTATGATCGTACTCGTTCACTTGATTCGGCAGGAAAAACATGCTATCCCTTTCAGGGAACCTCTCCCGCAGACCCTTGTAAAACTCTGAAGCAGACATTGGAATTGATCTGCCCCGCTGGATGTGAAAGGCGATCATCCTGTCGTACAGTAGATAATCCGTTCTCTCTACTATAAGTTCGGATGAGCCGTTCTTCTCAGTGAAGACGGGCAGTCTCTTCAAGTGTTCCCGAAGGAAGTCCCAGACTCCTTCTTCAGTTCCGGCTTCGAGTTTGAACCTATCCTCCAGCCCGCCGTTGGGCTTGTATGCTGAGATAATAAGGTCCTGCTTCACCGCGCCAGTGCTTGTGACCTGTTTGAAAGTTCCTTGCTGCTTGTCGAGCGTTCGAACATCGGCTATTACGAAACCGGCTCGCTGAATAGCTTCCTGTATTGCGTTCCAGACACTGTTCTGGGAGTTATGAAACTCAACGGTCATCCACCGGCCGGGTTTCAGTACTCTGTAATACTCTTCGAAGCAACGTGTCATGAGCTCTTGATACTCGAGAAGTCCTTTCTGCTGAACCTTGTTCATAATCGCTTCCGGTTCGTTGTTAGTGAAGACCTTGAGCCATGCCTCCCAGAGGAAGTTAAGCTCGGAATACATTAGATTTCCACCGAAAGGGGGGTCGGTGAAGATGTAGTCAGTAGATAACTTTGGAATCTGTAAGGTTGTGGCTGAACTTGCACCTATTGAGCTAGAACATTCGTTCAGGTAGAAAGCATCAACGAGTCTCTTGATTCTGTTGAGTAAAGCAGTAAACACATAGGGCTCTGAGACTTGGGAGCCAACATAAAGAGTTCCGCTCAAAGGGTTGTACGGAAAGGAAACGCCAGGCCTGTATCTGTTAAGACGAGATACGTTTATTAGTTGGCTCGTGAAAAGCAAATGAGCAACCTGAGAATCAAGTCTAGAATAAACCGCCGACAATACCCACAGGTTTCTCTTCGTGTAGAAGTGGTGAACATGAGTTAGACCATGCGATATTTTCGGTTGTACCGTGTTATAACCGCTGGGCATTCTCTCTATGGGATGCCAGTTTGGGATTTCACTGTTTTCTATGTATTCTACGAGTGCCAGATCGAATTCATCGGGCTTCTTTTCGTAACGTTTCTTGCCTCTTGAGTAGTTTATCAGCACAGCGATCTGCTTCGCCTGCTTAACGGTCTCGCCTATGGCTGGATCGAACTTCGTTTCTATAACCCTATCCATTCTTTTCTTCGTTAACGATGCACCGCAGTGAGGACAGGAAAACTCGGATCTAACCTTCCCCTCTTCCTTATCCACCGCAGCTTCCCAGAAGACGATCTCACCGCCGCATTCGGGGCAGGAAAAGACATCCGACCAGACGGTGTAGTTGATCCTTCCCCAAGAGAGCAGTTCCTTCGTGAAGTCTTTGCCTCTGTCCTTCAGAAGACTCCTGGCTCTTTCAATATCTTCAGGCTTCTCTGAAGAGAGCGTGTAGTACATCCAGCCGCACTCCTCTTCGACTTCCTTCAGAATCTTTTTTGCCTCTCTCTCGAAGGCCTTTGCATCGACGGGAGTGTTGTAGTTGTAGGCAATGAATGTCGCAGCCGGAGAGAGATCGTTCAACACTGCGTATCTAGCGCCCAGTTTCGAGAAAGGCTTCCCCGATTCATCCAGTATAGTTCCGTCCTTTCTGACTTCATAGCCAAGCGATTCGACGGCCTCTTTGCTTCCGCACATCTGGGCCGCTACTCCAGTCATTCCAGTGCCGCAGAAGCCGTCGAACACTATATCTCCAGGCTCTGTATAATGCAATATGTAGCGCATTATCGCCTTATGAGGAACTTTGGTGTGGTATGAATGAGCGTTGTATATCGGGTCGTTCTTTCCCTCGCTGACGTCTGCTGCAAAGGGCTCTCTAGAATACTTCTCTTCCGGATCGTAAGGTTTTCCGTAATGCCTTATGAAATCGTCTATGAATGGATTCGGACAGGCCGTATAGTATGGCGGATCGGAAAGGTTCAGTATGTCCTCGTCGCTTCCCTTAGGGAAGCCTTCTATCTTCCTGAACTCAGGGTCTCTTAGCTTCTCTTTCAGCTTATCCCTGAAGTACTTCCGTCTATCTTCATCATTAGAGAAAGTCAGCCCCAGGCACTCAACGGGCCCTTTATTTGCATTGTCGTCGAATAGCCTGTTGTTCTCCATTACTTTTCACCTTCTTTGAGAATTATTCTGACTTTGTTTACATCTTTGCCTCTGGTCTTTTCTTCAATCAATTCTTCAAAGCGTTTACGCATCTCTTGCGGTGTCTTTGGGGCGTGATCGCCGAAGAGCCTTTCTTGAAGCTCTTCGGTGGTAAGCTCTATCCTCTCTAGAGTCGAGAAGGCTTCGGCTAGAGCCTTAATGAATGACTGATCTTCGACAAGCTCTTCCTTTAGCTCTTGGCTTTCGATAAACTTCTCAACCAATCTTCTGCCTTCTGGGTCGAGAAGCTGTATGTTATCACCGACTACCGGGTCCTCGAGATTAGACAGAAGCGTTTTCGTCCAGGATTCGAAGAGTCTATCCAACTCTTCATCGAGGGTGTCAAGAACAAGAGAAAGTTCTCGATTATCGGAAATCTCGAGGGATGGTTTGAAGCCGCAGTTCTTGCAGAATGGTGATCTTTCCAGATCCTTTTCTGTGAGACTGTAACAGGTCTTGAGATTCGTGATTCTATTTGTCAGGTCCTGAAACTGCTGCTTTGAAAGCATTTCGATCGTTGAAAGCCTGTTGAGAGTCTTGAATCTGTAGTCGCTCAGCAACCTGCTCTTTCTAGAGTCTCCCTGAGAATCCAGCCTCGCCTTCCTATGCAATTCGATGTAAAGCTTGATATAGCCCATTTTCAAATCGTCAATCGATGATTGGAGCTCTCTCTTCAAGCCGGACAACTTCCGGCTGCTGTCCCTAAGTTTGTCGAGCACTTTCCTTCTCGTTTCTCCGTATTCTTCAAGCCATGGAGTATCAGGAGGAAGATGTTCTCTGGCTCTTTGGAGGTAGCCGACATCGCTGCTCAACTCATCTGTTATCTCTATGAGAGTCTTCATTCTCGTAATCGCTTCATGTTCTTTTTTCATCTCTGCCACGTCATCTTTCGAGATTCTCAAGTTCTTCAACTTTCCAACGGTCGAGTAGTTTGTGAGGGAGTCAAAGAAATCCTTGAGTCTCTTGATCTTTTTAGTTCTCTCTTCGAACTCTGAATGCTGAAGTAGAGGTTCTTCCCAAAAGTCGATACCATTCTTGATCTTTTCGCCAAGCTTGGCAAGGTCCTCAGCGTTTGATTGAGCTCTTCTCAACATGTTCTCAACAGGGGCGGAGTCTCCATTCTGGAGCTGCGAAACCTGGCCCTCATTGATCTTCAGCAGCGAGAAAAGCTCTCTAATTGTCGAGATGGGAAGATCTTTGGGCAGCCTAATATTCTTGAAGTTGACCAAGTCATCCACGGATAGCTTCTGGAGTTTTTCAAGAGAGCTCGCATCAAGCTTCTCTCCAGTCAAGGATAGCTCTATCTCACCCATATAAAGCATTGCTGCCAGCAAGACAACAACCCACTCCGGTTCGAGCCTGAAAGGCATGAGATATTCACTGGTCTCGGTAATTTCGAAGAGCTCGTTTCTATTTAAGACACTACCAACAGGTTTCTCCTCCAAAAGGCTCATAATCTTCTTCACATAAGGCGATTTGGATGTGACTATATCGCCGTTATCATTCAGCAGATGGAGGGACGAAAGCGTTTCTTTGCTCTGCCTCGAAAGTGTATTATTTATCATCCCTCTTATAGTTGTTTCGATGATTTGATTTCTGTTTTGAGAGGTCATTTTGGTTTCAAACTCTGGGTAACCCAGAGCGGTGTCTGAGAAGTAACTGTCTAGAAGCGTCGAGGATATATCGTCGATTATCTCCTTGAAACCATCTAGCTGCTTGAAGGGTTTGTTTCTAAGAGAATAGATTTCTGGAATCGACTTCGAAGACTTCTTGTAGGTAACCGAATAAGCCGAGACCAGGTTTTCAGTCAACCAGCTGGTGCATCTTGAAAGATAGTCTTCGGCAAGCCTTATATACGTATTCTTGTAGCTTCCAGCCGTTTGCGATAACTCTAGCGCCGCTGCGTAGTTTTTGAGATTCTCTTCGAAATCCCGATCGATGTCAGCAATCGAGAAGAAGACTTCGTCCTCGCACCCCTCGTCCTTGAAAGATCCGATCTTGAAAAACGGAAGGAAGTAGATATAAAAGTCACGTGGAGGATGTGCCGTCGATCTTTCGTTTGGCTGGCCAAAAAAGAGATAGCCTAGTCTCGTAGTATTCTTACTCTGCCACAACAGCTCATACTGCCAGATCCTGTGTCCAGGCACGTATGTTCTATCCGAGCATTCCATAAGCTTTGCAAGTACTGAGTAATAGTATTTGTTGAAAGCTTCGTCGCTCATCGTGCTTCTCTTCTTCTCAATCTGGCTATCGAAATCTATTGTCTTGTTTAAATCGAGATAGTACTGGCCGTTTTCCTTTATGAAAGCGATATATTGACCACTTACGATGTTCATTATCTTTTTTAGGACTCCTTCTACCATTGTAGAGAGGTCTTCTTGCGGGTCGCCTCCGAGACCCTCTATCACTGGATCGTAAATCAGGAGGTCGTCCCTCAGTTCATCAATGGTAGGTCCGATCTTTGTGTTTATATCTACTGTGCTCAGTCGGTGAACGGAAAGCGCTTTAGTAATCCTTACAGCGTTGTCAAGGCGGTGTTTTTCTATCCCCGCTCTTATCTTCGCCACTAGTTCATCGCTCTTCTCTTTCGTTTGCCTGATCTCCGGCACAGTTATCAGATCGCTTCTGGAGCTTATCCTGTCCCAGTAGGTGTCGTATGAAACCATTCCCGGTGCGTCTTCGGGAACCCTTTCATCAAGCAAATCGCTCATGACCTTGGTGAGTGTCTGAAGGACCTCTCTATGTTCTATGAATCTTATCCTTTCAAACATAGAGATAAAGGACGGATGTATGGGGAAGAGATTGACGAAGGAGTCGAGCCTTTCATTCATACTTCCATAGTATTTGGTGAATTTCTGGAGATGTTCCCTTATACGCGCCTTCTGCGATTCGGATTTCTTCAACAATCGGTTGGCGACTACATACTCGATATCTTCTCTAGCGATTCTTATGTCTATGAAGCGCTCTTTTACTCTTCGAACTGCATCGGAAGCGAATTCAAAGGCTGGATTGTCGTACAGAGCCTCCTGAATACCCGCAATAAATCTAAAGCGGGAGTTCTTGCAGAATTCTCCGAGTTCTCTGAGGAAGGTCATGTCCAGAACAAGACTCTGCTCTTTTCTGTGGCGAAGGTAATCGAGCAATTCATCAATTACAAGCAGAAGTCCCTTATCCGGATATTTTTCGCAAAAGAGGCTCATCATTTCATTCAAAGTGTGTTTATTGTTAGTTATTTTGTCGATAGATGGAAAGTCGAATTCTATTCCCATCTCAGAGAGTTCCGTCTTGAGCTCGCTCAAGACAATGTCTCTCAGGGGCATTTCCGTAGCACCGATTTCGGAACGTATGACTTTGAACTTCCCTGCGATTTGCGTCGAGGACTCTCTCACGGATTCATCCGTCAACATTTCAGTGAGTTCAGCATTTTCGGCTATTGAAGCTAGCACTCCCATGAGATGTGATTTCCCCGTTCCGTAGTTTCCGACTATGAATAACCCTTTGTTGTCGCCGGGAGTGTCAAATCTGAGATTCGTGAAAACTACTCTTGAGAGATTATCAGACATGGGTTTAGAGATTACGTAAGTGGAAACGAAGTCGCGAGCGCGTTCCTTTTTTTTCGTGTCTTTCAGTTGCATCACTGATTCTAGCGGTTCGAACTGAATCAGTTCGCTATATCGCATTTTACAACCCCCTTGTCTCATTCTATTTTGAATATGATCTCGCTATCCAATCGTACTTCCATAAACTCTGGATGGTTTCTTTGGGCGTATATTGCGAATTCGTTTTCGATACTTCCTGGCCAATTCGCAACTATCTGTGTGGTTCTTGAGGCTCTACGCAAAATTTGAATCGGTAGAAGCTTAAGCTGTGGCTCGAAAAGGATCTCTATGTGGTCAAGAAGTAGTGATTCCCGTGAATTCACTAGTTCCGAAAGAAATCTAGAAGCCTTAGTGGCCTTTCGTTTATTGAAAGCGTCTTCATTTCTTTGCTCAAGACAAAATTGAGATTAAGAACTTCGGTATTCAGCTCGTTAGCAACGTCATTCATCAAAGAAGATCTCTCTGGGTCGTTACCGCCCGATAGCAACACAAGTCCTGGTTCCTTTGCTTGAAGACATTCAAAAAGACTATTCTTGATAAAGGAATAGTCACCTTTCACCAGATTTCTCATAAGACACGCTCACCTCAACAGTCCAATCGTTTAATTTTATAATATTCAGCTATTGGTTACAAAATGCGATTCAAAGCTACATGAAGCCATTAGAGTCGGTTTCGTCCTCAGTTGGACCGAATATTGAAGATTATTCTTCTTCAACTGCTTTACTCTCTCTTTCTTCTTCGAGTAGTTGCCAGAGGAAAATGGTTGGACTGACTGAAATCAAAAGATCTTGAATGAAATATTTATCAAAGTGAAGCTGGCTTGGCCTCTCTGATTTCTGTATACTCCAAATAGTGGAAGATAGTAAGACTGTGGAACAGAAGGCAGTCTTTCGTTATCGCAATAACAAGAGCCATGTGCCGGTTAGTTGCATTGTGAACTTCAAGTGTTGAATCAAAGCTCTCGCTGTGCCACTTCTCAAAAGCTTAAATGAATTCAATCCCAGACTCTCATTACCAAGTCCAAAGCGACATTTTTAGAATGACCGAACCGAACACACCCTAATGGCAGGAAGGAAGAGAGATCCTTCCTGCCTCATTTCTTGAAAAATGAATGATCTCAGCGCATGGTTAGTTGTCTTTCAAAAGATCGCTGTTTAATGAAGATAGAGAGCAAATCGAAATTGGCAGGAGTATTTCAAATACCGAGTTTACTGAGGAAACGGTTTAATGAAAGTCGTCCTTCATTGATCCTCCCAGATCATGGACCCGTCCACCGAAAGGATCAAAGATCAGATCCTGAACAGGAGCTTTTCAGGATGACAAACTGAGTTGTTTCTCACAGCCTAACATAATGCCCCTTGA
>NZ_JFHJ01000322.1:0-698 GCF_003666285.1 Mesotoga sp. HF07.pep.5.2.highcov
CCTGCCCAGTCGAACTCGCCTCTGGCAAGTCTGAGAGGGACCTGCTCGTTTGTAGTTGTGAGTGTCAAGACTTCGTCGATATAGGGAAGAGGCTTTCCGTCTTCCCCTATCTGCCAGTAATTCGGATTTCTTACCACGCTGAAGGACTGCTCGCTGAACGAGCCTTCCTTGAGAACGAATGGTCCGGTGCCCACAGGAATTCCCTCACCTATCCAGGTCAGAGGGTCATCGACTTTCGACCAGATGTGTTCGGGGACAATGAAGACGCTGGAGAATCTCTGAATGATGGTCGTGTTGACATCGGAAAAGGTGAAAGTAACGGTCATCGGTTTGTCTGATCGGACTCCAACAACGCCTGTCGACCACAGGCTCGCGACGTCGAGTGCCTTGTTGTTCTTTCCAAGGTTTACGGTGAATAGTACATCCTTCTCGGTAAAAGGTGTTCCGTCATTCCATTCAACACCTTCTCTCAGATTGAAGGTCAACTCCAGGAGATCGTCAGACCACTCATAGCTCTCTGCTAGCCAGTTCATGATCTTTCCCGTCATCGGGTTGAAGTAAATGAGAGTTTCGTAGAAACCTCCAATCGCCATTTCATTGGAATTCGGCGAGAAGGGATTGAAGTTCTCTATCAGAATCCCCTGTTTCATCGAGGTAATCCTGAGCGTACCCCCTCTCTTGATATCCGCTGCGAACAT
>NZ_JFHJ01000120.1:0-3205 GCF_003666285.1 Mesotoga sp. HF07.pep.5.2.highcov
TGTAGAAATCTCAAAATACCGAAGAGAGGGTGGCCGGGGAGCCACCCTTTTTGTTTAGGAGATGATCTCATGAGGGAGAAGATGAATCGAAACATCTCAGTTTACTACCGTTTCAAGTTTTCACAGAACATGCTCATCATTGGTCCGGTTCTTGTTCCTTATATGCTTTTCAAGGGGCTGAGTTATTCGGAGATGATGTTCCTGCAGTCGATCTCGGCAGTGGCAGTTGTTCTCTTCGAAGTGCCGACCGGTTCGATAGCCGACAGGGTTTCAAGAAAGTTCTCCCTCGTGATTTCATCGGTAATAACGGCCTTCGGACTGTCTCTGTATATTGTCTGCGAAAGCTTTCTGGCCTTTGCCCTTGCAGAGCTGCTCTTTGGGCTTGGAATGACTTTCAGCTCAGGTGCGGACTCGGCTATACTTTTCGAGAGTCTTTCAAGAATGGAAAGAGAGAAGGAATACAGCAAGATAGAAGCGAAGGCCATGTCAAATATCTTCGTAGGTCAGGCCGTTGGATCGATAGCAAGCGGGCTTCTATATTCAGTTTCACCTTACATTCCCTTCTGGATATCTCTGGGGATGCTGTTTCTATCGAGCGGCTATTCCCTCTTCTTCACAGAGCCTGACCATGGAGAAAGATCAAGAGAGTCGTATCTGGTTCACGTTGCTAGGTCTTTCGGCGATGCCGTAAAGAAGCCGAGAGTCAGATGGGCCCTGTACTTCTCAGCGCTGATGGGAGTGATGCTGAGGGCAAGCTTCTGGCTGTATGAGCCGTACTTTAAACTTGTCAGGCTGGATATTGCCCTCTACGGGGTTGTCTTTGCCGGGTTCAACGTAGTTTGTGCGCTTTCGTCAAGGTATCTAATGAAGCTCTTCGAAAATGTCAGACCGAGAAAATCGCTGACATTCCTTGGGTTACTTATGGGAGGCGCGTATCTAATCCCTCTGATTCTTCTGAACGTCGGTTCGCTTGCATTTCTAGCGCTTGGTCAGATAGTCAGGGCTCTATACCAGCCCATCATGAGATTCTATATCAACAGGCAGATAGAAGATGCCTTCAGGGCGACGATAATCTCGATAGTGAGTCTAACCGCCAGCCTCTCCTTTGCAGTCTTTTCGCCGCTAATCGGGTTGGGGCTGGACAGGGCAGGCGCAATTTCCGTTTATCTAGTAATGGGGCTTGTTTCGGTCGGCGGATCACTGTTCCTCTGGAGAGTCAGGAATCTCCAGAAAAGGAAGAAGGCCGCGGCGGATAGAAAATCTGCGCTGGACGAGACAGTTAGTTAAACTGAAACGGGTCAGAAGTTCGGGAGATTATATTTCTTGCACAAGAGAAAACCCCCACCTGAGTGGGGGTTTGTACTTGCGGTTATCTATTACCTAATTCTTCCGTCAAGTCTGGCGCTTACCGGACTGTTGTTCTGCATGTATTCCTTGACTATCTTCTGTACATCCAGTCCAGTATCGGTGTATGGAAGCCCCGCAAAGAGATCCTTGTAACCGGGAGCGAAGAGGCCCTGATAATTCGTTGTGGCCACCAGATAGGTTGCCTCGGGATTCAGCAAAGCAAAGCTGTCCGGGCATTCCGGGTCTTCCTGGACCTCAATTGACGTCGCCTTTCCGTTGCTGATTATAAATCGCACACCGGAGACCTGAGAGAAGAACCCGGTACCGCTCTGGCTAACTGAATGGTTCAGAATCTTCTCAAGCGTTTCTCCCTTTACCTCGTAGACATAGATTGTGTTGACATAAGGAAGGGCGTTCTTCAGATCCTCGTAAACAGTCGATCCCGGTGCAATAGATGCCCTGAAGCTGCTCGAAGTAGAAAGGGCGACGTTTGCCCCTGATTTCTCTCTAATGATGTCCATCACGAAATTGCCTAGCACCGATTCTCCCGTGTTCACATTAGCTACAGATAGTTCGGTTTCAACATCCCCGATCCATTCGAACAGGTGAGCGAACTCAGGATCGCTTTCCAATTCGTATTGAAGTTTTTCTACCTTATCCGCAATGACTGGATCCTCTGGCATGGAATCATCCATGGGTATTAGCGACCCCGAGACGGATTTCTGACCGTCGGCTCCAAAGTAAACCACTACTTCCGCCGCATATGTCCCATACTGGTAAGGCGAAATGAAGTATGTTTCAGTTCCCTCGATCTTTGTAAGAGGGATCTTGAGATGGCTGTGTGTACCGAAGATCAGGTCTATGCCTTCGATCTCTCTTGCCAATTTCAGTGTCTCCTCGTACTCTGCATGTCCAATGAAAACGATAAGATCGACTCCCTCTGCCTCCATTTCGTCAACGATCTCACCCGCAGTCGTCATAAAATCTCCGAAAGTCGCTCCTTCGACGGGCCTCGCAGCTGGCTTGACAAGGCTATCGAAATCCGATCCTGCAAGAGCAAAGACACCGATTTTCTTGCCTTCAACTTCTAGGATCAAATACCTCTTCCCGAAGTACTGGAATACAGGTACTCCACTCGCATCGAGAACGTTGGCGCCAAGAATCGGATAAGTGACATTTTTCCATACTTCCTGAAAATCTGCCGGTCCGTATTCCGAGTCGTGATTGCCGTAAGCCATGGCATCGAAGATGTTGTTGAACCAGGGCATCTCTATGGCGTGGAACTTGTCGGACCACGCAGGGGTCCCGAGGTTTATCATGTCTCCGCCGCCAAAAACGAGAGTGTCTTCATCGCCGGCTTTCTCTTTCAGAAAAGCGATTATCTTGGCAATCCCCCCGAACCCGTGTTGTCCCTCAGAATAGAAGGGAAGTGCGTGGGAGTGATAATCGGTTACGAGATACATCTTGATGGTCGTTGAGAACGAAAGGATTGAAAGAAGCAAAACAACCAGTAAAAGGAATTTACCCTTTTTCACTGTCAACACCTCCTCGTGGTAGTCAAGCCAATTCTAGCACCGTTAGGTTAAGTCAAATTTCTCCAGGTAAATATATTGCCTTAAAGATTGATGAGGCAAAGGGCATCGCTGGAAGTAAGGCTCGCTAGCGCGCGGAAGTGATGTTACTACAATCAGACGCAAAGCGCCGAAAAAGATCGGCGGTCGCGCAATGCCGGTAAAGATCGTGCCGGGACGCAATGCACTGAAGACCATCAGTTGACGCAATACTGCCTTCGGCAGGAAGCCTTCTCAGGTTCACCATCAAAGGTTCTCCGAGAAAAATACCGGTTCTTCGTTCCGAC
>NZ_JFHJ01000046.1:0-3105 GCF_003666285.1 Mesotoga sp. HF07.pep.5.2.highcov
GACACTTCGAAAGTCAGTGAAAACGCCGTAAATCCAACAAAAAGAATAACAATTAGGGCAACAAAACCCTTTCTAAACATATTTCCCACCTCCATAGAATCGTGAGTATTTGTGGAATTATTGTCAAAAATCGCAGGTCAATAACGGTCGTACTCAAATGATTGCCGAGATTGGAATTGAGGGATGCTAGCTTTGAAAGACTTTCCTTAGAAGCAACGACGACGAGCGCGGAGAGAGCGAAGTGAGTCTTCACACGAATGAAGTTTCACACTTTGAGGTTGGTTAAGTTTCATAAATTCGCATTCAACAACAGAAAGAAAGATGAACTCCATTGTTTACCTCCTCTTCCAAACCCTATTAGGTCGGTCTTTGCTATTATACACTCCTGAAGGTTATGAAAGTACACTATGCGAATTTATTTACATCATCTTATGTTTTCCGTTGCTTTGCTCGTTCTTTCTTCAAACCTCGCTATCTTCTACCGTGACAGAAACTATCGAAATCCTTGAAGTCGATATAATCTCGAACTCTTTGCAGAGAAGCCCATATAAACTCCTCAAAGAGCTTTGCATCATCTTCGCTGTTTAGTTCTTCAACAACATCCTCTTGCTCCGTTGGACGTGTAGCGATGTACCGACTCCCTACTGCCTTGTAATTTGAATAGAGGTTGAAATTGAAAATCCCATTTTCCTTTGATCTGTAATACACAGCTTACACCTCCTGCATTTCATAACAATTATATCATCCTCTGTAACAAGCGTAATTGGGGGCTTCAGGCAGGGGGGAGGAAAGAGCAAGGGATCAGATGCAAGTTGTGAGTTGTGAATTGTCGTAAAAAAGGCCGGGGTTGGAGGTTGGTGGTTGGAGGTCCGTAAGAGCAAGAGAAACTGATTGACCGTTGAGCGGTTCTACGTTCGCCGGGGAGAGCCGTGAAGCAATAGCATCGAGATTCCGACCAGTAGCTTTGTCGGAATGACGGAATGAGGCGTTTTCGGGAAAACCATCTGCTGTCATCCCGAACTTGTTTCGGGATCTCGGTTTTCGAATATAACGTGGTTTGCGATAGCACGTAGGGCGTTGGAAAGAGCCAACTGAAACCGGTTCGCCGTTGAGCGGTTCTCCGTTCTCCGAGAAGAGCCGATCACCGCTTGCTAGGAGACGCTTAACGCTGGAAAGAGCAAAAGATCAGTTGTAACTTGTGAGTTGTAAGCCCGTAGTTGGGGGCTCGAAAGAGCAGATTGAAACCGGTTCGCCGTTGAGCGGTTCTACGTTCGCCGGGGAGAGCCGTGAAGCAATAGCATCGAGATTTTGACCGGGAGATTTGTCGGAATGACGGAATGAGGCGTTTTCGGAATGACCAAGCGTTGTCGTCACGATGGTAGTTTTGGGCGACTTTTCGCATCGTTATCACGAAACGGTTTTCGGTATAACCATTCGCTGTCATCCCGAACTTGTTTCGGGATCTGGTTTTTATCCTCTCAACGGAGGACGGTGTACTGTTGACTGGCTAACGTTTTTCATAAGCGTTCAGCGGGTTCTTGCTCCTAAGCGGACAGCGGCTTTTAGACAGAAATTCTGACCAGGGGCATTGTCAGAATGACGGGATATGGCCTTTTCGCAATAATCTTTAATTGTCATTCCGTAGTGCTCCTGTATGGGATCTCGCAACTAAGAACAGTCATCCCCTAAGAACGAAGACCCGCTGATCGCTGGAAAGAACAGTCCTTTCACCCAAAAGACCGAGATTCTGACTAGGACCATTGTCAGAATGACGGGATATGGCCTTTTCGCAATAATCTTTAATTGTCATTCCGTAGTGCCCCTGTACGGGATCTCGCGACTAAGAACAGCTATCCCCTTAAGAACGAAGATCCGCTGATCGCTGGAAAGAACAGTCCTTTCACCCAAAAGACCGAGATTCTGACTAGGACCATTGTCAGAATGACGGGATATGGCCTTTTCGCAATAATCTTTAATTGTCATTCCGTAGTGCTCCTGTACGGGATCTCGCAACTAAGAACAGTCATCCCCTAAGAACGAAGACCCGCTGATCGCTGGGAAGAACAGTCCTTTCACCCAAAAGACCGAGATTCTGACTAGGAGCATTGTCAGAATGACGACATGTGTTGCTTTCAGAATAACCGAAGAGCCATTTAACATAGTCATTCTTTCTCGCACTGCACACGATCGAATTCTCTGACTTTCATTTCTTTTGAGCATCCTGTCACGAAAGTGTTAGCATCGACGGGAAACGTTGTAATCAGTAATGATCAGCGGAGACTGGTTCTTTACCCGAAGCAGTAGGAACTGGCATGCGAAGCAGACTGGCTACGTAGATCTTCCCCGCGAAGCGGGCATTGCGACCTGGCGTGACCTTTGCCAGCCTTGCGTCCTGCCGCAGGCGGCATTGCGACCGCCGATGATTTTCGGCGCCTTGCGTCTAGTGTTTTATGGTAGCATCACTTCCGGCGATGTTCTTCGCGCATCACTTAAGCTCTTGCCAGTCTGCTGATTTCGGATGACGGAGAACCGTTGACGGTTGACCTGATAGGCCTTTTGCAGATGTAGTTTGCATGTCAAATGAACACAGGTTGCGATTACTAAAACACTGTATAATTCATTGTGAGGTGATTGAATGAAGATAGATCTCAGATGTATTCCCTGCAATCTAAACAGCCTTCTCAGGATTCTTGACCAGAACCATGCCGGAGAGGAAGAGAAAAAGCAAGTAGTAAGAACCTTCATGAAAGAAGTCGCGGAAATGGACTGGTCAGATACTCCAATAGACATCGGCCGAAAGGTCGGTGAAGTACTTGAACCACTCTTTGGTGATAGCGATGCCTTTAGAGATATAAAGAAGATGTCTAATGACAATCTTCTGGAGATCTACGATGATTTAAAAACTGAGCTCCTCAAACTTGACGATCCGTTGATCGGTGCGCTGAAGCTTTCTGTCGCAGGTAATATCATAGACGTTGCTCCCGGTCACAAGATCGATATCCACTCCACGATGAAGGATGCTCTTTCCAGACCTTTTGCGATAGACGATCTTCAGGAACTTGCCGATAGAATCCGCAAGGCGAACTCTTTGCTGATCGTCGGAGA
>NZ_JFHJ01000036.1:0-1800 GCF_003666285.1 Mesotoga sp. HF07.pep.5.2.highcov
GCTCGCCCTCTCCGACAACCGTCACAACGTCGAACGACTCTTCACCGTGCGCCTCGATAAACCTCCTGGCTTCTGAGAGAATCTCCTCAGGCGGGTAGAAGGTCTGTCTCGTGTTTGTCATATTCGTCGTTCTTCCCAGCTGGCAGTAGACACAAGCGTAATTGCACGTCTTGAAAGGTATAGTGCAAACCCCCAGAGATCTTCCTAGCCTTCTTGAAGGGACAACCCCATATACATGACTCAAAAAAAGCACTTCCTTCCGTTCATTGTCTCAGCGACCTCCCCGTCTTCCTCCTCCCATACCTCGTCCAAGTCCTCTTCCTCGGCCGATGCCGGCTCCACGTCCTATGCCGTATCCTCCCCCACCCGCTCGAAGAGAAGAATTCTCGGAGTTAGGCCTTATGGCGTTCACGGGGCATGCGCTGAAACAGTCCCCGCACCTGGTGCAAAGACTGTTGTTTATGTGTGCCTTGCCTCCCTGCATCACTATAGCTCCATCCACAGGGCAGGACTTCAAACAAAGAGTGCAGCCGGTGCATAGATCTTCACGTACCCAAGGCAATTAAAACACCTCCTATTTCTTTATATATGTTTATTGCATATATATTATATCACTACAAAATCTGCTTTCACAAGTCACGAAAGAGCCTCTGTCAAACCTCACGAATAAGGTTTTTTCACAAGACCTTTCGAGTGAGTAGACGACTCTTCATTACCTTCTGAAGGTATCGATTACTGTTTGCGAAACGAAGACTATCGTCTAGAATAGGAATCATTGACAGACTCAACTGGAGGTGTAAGAATGAGATCTTCTGTTCCCAAAAAAGTCGTTTTCTCCATTATTCTTTTCCTTTTTCTCTCATCAATTGCGCTGGCTCAGCCAATTACCTTCCTCGTGAATCCCGATTACGATCCCTTTAGCTACCTTGAGGAAGGCCATCTGAAGGGCTTCCTCGTCGATCTGGTCGGATCGCTTGAAAGTGAAACTGGCATAGATGTCGAGATGAAGCCCGTCAAATTCGACGAAGCCCTCGAGATGTTACAGGGCGAAGGGAGATACTGCATTCCCTCTCTTGTCTTCACGACACAGAGGAAAGCTCTTTATCAGTGGGCGGGTCCCGTTGCCATAACGAACACTTACCTCTACACGACCGAGGAACTTTCGAGTGAATTCAAATCACTCGAGGACGCCAGAAACGCAAATTTCGTAGGTGTGGTAAGCGAATACTATTCCCATAACCTGTTAGAGGAGCAGGGATTCGACAACCTTATCGTTTTTGAAGACGAAGAGTCGTTGCTCGAGGCCCTTTTTGAAGGAGAGATCGACCTCGCGCCCTTCAACTCGGCAGTTCTCCAGGAACTTCTCAAAAGGGAAAAAGCCTCTTATAGTCCCGTGTCGACAGTCGTGATCGACCTGGACATGACATACCTCGGTTTCTCGAAGGACGTCCCGACTGAAATCGTAGACGCATTCCAGAAGGCCCTCGACGGCCTCAAGAGCTCCGGCTCCTTCTCCGAGCTCTACAGCGAATGGTTTCCCGACCAGCCCGTTCCCGGCATCTACACCTTCCTGACCGAGGAGTACCCGCCGGTAACCTCCAGGGGTGAAGACGGAGAACCGACGGGCTTCGTGACCGAAATGGTGAAGGAGATCCTACGCAGAAACGACATGTCTGCCGAGATCCTTATCGTTTCATGGTCCGTCGGTTATGAACTGGCCTCGAATCTGCCCAATGTCTTCCTGTTCAGCATGGACCAGACCGAGCAGAGAAAGGAAAACTTCGAGTGGATCGGACCGGT
>NZ_JFHJ01000648.1:0-3839 GCF_003666285.1 Mesotoga sp. HF07.pep.5.2.highcov
TGCGCAATAATGATTCAGGTATTGAAAGAGCTCGATAAACCAAAAGATGACGTATATTTTGTCTTTGCCGTACAGGAGGAAGTCGGAATTGTTGGTGCCAGTGTCGCTGCATTCGATATTATGCCCGATATGGCTGTTGCGATAGATGTTACAGCTGGCCCTGACACTCCCAAATCCTTTAAGAGAATGGGCTTCAAACTTGGAGGAGGTCCAACGATAAAAATCAAGGATCGAGGAAGCGTAAGTTCTGCAAGGGTTGTCTCAAGACTGAAAGAGGTTGCTGAAAAGAAGGAAATTCCAACCCAGTATGAGGTACTGATTTTTGGAGGTACTGATGCAAGAGGTTATCAGACAACTGGGAGAGGAATAGCATCGGGGACCGTCTCGATTCCATGTAGATATGTGCACTCTCCTCACGAAATGGTCGACTATGACGATGTCTTGAATGCGGTTCGTCTTCTTAAGGGTCTTGCAGAAGAAGGAGTGGAATGAAGAGAATTACATTTACGAGCGAATCGACCGAAAGATGTCAGCTCATCTTTGGTAAGAATATGATTGAGAAGCTCCCTGAGTCAATTAGAGTAGTAGACTCAGGGTTCAAGAAGTCATTTGCGGGAAATTTGAAGCCTGAATACTTAATGCCTGGCGGAGAGCATATTAAGTCTATCGACAGGGTGTTCGAGATTTATCAGCTGGTTAGAGTGTCAAGATGTAAAGCCGTTACTGCAATTGGTGGAGGTTCAATTATAGATCTGGTAGGATACGCGTGTGCGGGCCATACAGAAGTGGAAAAACTCTTCCTTTTTCCAACGACCACCGTTGGTCAGATTATGCCCGCTATTAACGGATTCAAGTTGAATTTCGAGTTTGTCAAGGATCTTCTCTGCGCAAATGGCATTCCTGACAGAGTGTTTATTGATTCTTCGATAAGCTATAAAGAATATCTTGACTCATCGAGAAGTGATCTACTCTTTCCTTTACTAGTTGCCCTTTCTTTCGATATGAGATTGTTCAAATACATTTCAAACCTTGTGGCTTCTGGAAAAGAGATTACTGAAGAGCAATGGGATGATATTGTTTTCTCTTCTGTAAAAGCCTATTTGAAGGGAATAGAGCTCAAGAAACCATTTGTTGGAGCGGAAACTGGAGGACTCATTGAAACTGCTTCGAGACTCAGAACCGGAAATAGGGCAGCGGTGATTCTCGGCGCAATGGTAGAACTGCGGCTCGCCAGGGAATTCAGTAACAATGACGTTAAAAGCTCGGAGGTTTTTTTCGGTTTAGTGAGGCAGCTGTGGAACAGAAACTGGCCCTCGAGAATTGATTTATCGTCCTTGGTCGATCTGATTGAACAAAAGGGTGGTCTAAAAATCAGTACGCCCGACGGTAGTCTAGATGGAACTTATTTTGTCGGGTATTCTTCATTTGAAAGGTTCATTAGAGAGAAAACGTGGAGAGGATTGGAGAGTTTTGCATGAGCGAAGAATCACATGACTATGTCTTGAAGACATTGATTGTAGTTGTTCTCGGACTATCTGCCATTGTTTTTATCTTAGGAGGCTATGCAATTCTGCTTCGAGAGGAAAACCGTAGAGCGAAGCTCGTAATAGAAGAGATTCGAAGCTCGGTTTTTACCCCTTCAACCGATCAACCAGAAGTATCAGAAAATTCCGTTGAAATTCCGACAGGTACACAGATAATTAGGGAAGCGATCTCAGTTCCCGAGACTCAAAACTTCTTCCTTGAGACTTTCGATTACCGAAGGTTAATAACAAATTCCTTCGATTTCTTGGCTGAAGGCTCTGAGTTCGGTTATGTGGTTGTAGAAGAAGGAACGGCCTTCAAACTTTGTGTAGAAAAGGGTTTAGGTAAGTATTTTATTACCCGTGTGGATGATCAATTTGGTGTTATGTTTCTTGGTGAAAACCCACTTACCGGTCTTTATGACTCAAAAACCGCTTATGGAATTCAGCTTGTTTCTCATACAGTATCTGACGGCATAGCGCCTCAGGTCATGGATCTCAGAAGTGCCGGTTATCCTGCCTTTGTATACAAATCAATAACAACTGATGGAAGAACCTTCTACGCAGCTATACTGGGAGTATTTCCGGATGCCAATGCGGCTCGGAATTATTCCTCAGAAGTTGATGTCCAGTCTTTACAGAGGATAACGGGATGGAATATCACAGACAGATTTCCGAGGCAACTTAAATGAGGAAGTTAACTGTCAAAGAGCTTCAGATAATTGGTTCGGTTGTAATTCTTGTCTTGATGGGTTTTGTTGCAGTCATTGGGTACACCGGGACGGAAAGCACCGAACAGAATTTCGATCATACGGAGTCTGTTAGTTTTCCGATCGACTTGAATTCGTGTACAGAGAGGGAGCTTGAGCTACTCCCAGGAATTGGTCCGGCAAAAGCAAGAGCTATTATCGATTACAGAACCTCGGTGGGTCAGTTCGGCTCTGTCGAAGATATTCTCCAGGTTAGGGGTATCGGAGAGAAGACGTTAAGCAGTTTCAGGAAAATGGTGACTGTTGCGGGTTCCGCAACCACTCCTGCAGATGTAAACACCCTAATCGACATAAACAAGGCAGACGTATTGTCACTGCAAGATATTCCGGGTATTGGGGAGGCGAAAGCAAAGGCAATAGTCGAGTTTAGAGAAAAAAACGGATCGTTCAGGACCTCGGACGACCTTCTGAAAGTACCGGGTATCGGCCCCTCAATTCTCTCAGAGATTCTCGCTAGCATTGTTCCTCTTGCTGGAAGCGAGAAGCAATCAGGTTCCTTGAAGGTGAACGTCAATACTGCTGATGAGGAGGCTCTTTGTGGGCTTCCAGGCGTAGGACCGGTTATTGCCAAAAGAATAGTCGAATTCCGAGCTCGATTCGGCCCCTTTCGTTCATATGAGGATTTGGAGAGAGTAAGCGGGATTGGGGAAAAAACCGTCGCGAACCTGAAGGAGCTGATAGAGTTTTGAATGTGCTACATGTCTGTTGTGCGCCGGATCTGGTAAGCACAGTTTTTAAGATGGAAGAGCTCAGAGACTCAAAGCTTTTCTTTTACAATCCGAACATATTTCCCGAAGAGGAGTTTTTCAGAAGATATAAAGCTTTTAAAGAGGTCTGTGAGAGTTTGTCAGTTGTGTGTCCCGAGCCAAGTTACTACCCAGAAGACTTTTCGAAAATTCTCGATTCTTATGTTGATGAGAAGGAAGGTGGAATTAGGTGCTCTAAGTGCATCGAGCTGAGGCTTAAGAAAACTGCGGAAATGGCCAAGTCAATTGGCGCTGAGAGTTTTAGCACTACTCTTTTAGCGAGCCCCAGGAAGTCTGTTAAGCTCATAACCCTTATCGGGGATAAGATTGCGAATGATCTAAGTATTGAGTTCATCTCTGGGAATTTCAGAGTGGACAGAGGGAAACTGAATACCTTGATCAGGGGCATTTACAGACAAGACTACTGCGGTTGTAAAGCCAGTCTGAGCGAGAAGAAGAAAGAGAGAGAGATAAGAGACACTAGGGACAGAGAGAGGCTCGAGCGAGACTTTGGCGATTTGGTCAACCTTTGGAGATTCAGAGGAGAGGTTGTTCTTCGAAGCGAAATTCCTGTAAACGATATTTCCGAGCTGAAAAAACTGATTGAAATCATAAAGCCAGCAACTCTATTTGACGATTTAGAAGACGCCGAGCTGAAGAACAAGAGATGGCTGAAGACAGGTACCTACAATTGCAGGATACTTAAGGAGAAGGATCAATGATTGCCTTAGCTAAAAGAATAAAAGAACTGGGCGAAGAGTGTGGAATGACCTTTCGTTTGGTGGACGAAAATGGGATCC
>NZ_JFHJ01000447.1:0-900 GCF_003666285.1 Mesotoga sp. HF07.pep.5.2.highcov
GGAGGAGTCAATCTTGACAACATAGACACGTGGTTCAAGGCAGGCACCGCCGCCGTCGGTATAGGATCCGATCTGACTAAGGGGAGCCCGGAAGAAATAGAGGAGAAGGCAAGACAGTACGTCGCCAAAGTCAAGAATTTCTTTGGATAAATCTTGTTACTTTTTCGGAGTGTATTCCTGAAAGTTGAATGAGCGTTGAATAAGATCGTGAGCCTGCGATAGGTCGCTTAGTTCTCCAAGACCAAGCATCTGCACTATGATGTTACCCGTGGCAGTTCCTTCCGCCGGTCCTGCGACTACCGGAAGCCCTGTGTAGTCTGACACTAACTGGCAGAGAAGGCTGTTGCGAATGCCACCGCCCACCATTCTAATGTTCCTTATTGACCGGCCGGTTATTGACTGCAGTTGTTTTCTTGTCTGCTCTGTCTGGTAAGCGATTCCTTCGATAGCGGCTCTCACGATCTCTCCCCTATTTTTCAAAGAGATTCCGAGCTTCTCGGCTTCGGAGAGTATAGCCTTCTCCATGCTTCTCGGTTTTCTGAAGGCTTCGGATTCCACATCTATTTTTCTCTCATAGCTTCTGACGGTCAGCGCCATCTCGGTCAATGCATAGTGATCGAGATTCGGATCCGATCTCCTCCACTCCTTGAGGAGTTCCTGAACCAACCATAGACCGGTTAGATTCTTGAGCAGGCGGTACCTTCTTCCGTAGCAGCCCTCGTTGGCAAGGTTGTTTTCGATAACGTCGTCATTTCTGGAAGGTTTGTCGATCAACACCCCCTCTAGGCACCAGGTTCCGGCGCTGACGAACATCGAATCATCTGAAAGATCCATGGACGAAACGGCCGACGCCGTGTCGTGGCTCGCTGGGAGAATAACCTTCAAGCCCTTTATGCCAAG
>NZ_JFHJ01000581.1:0-658 GCF_003666285.1 Mesotoga sp. HF07.pep.5.2.highcov
GGCAGAAGAAATGTCTTCGTCTTTCTCGCCTTCTTGAATTTTGCTCTTGCAGCGTCTCTAATCGCTTTCAGGAGGAGAGATCCTGTGATCTCAATTGATGGCAAAATTGAAAGAAAAGGTTTTTTAGATAATCTAAAAAATTCATTCCGAAAGATCCTCAGGTCGAGGCAGCTAAAGCTGATGCTTGTCCTTTGGGGAACGTCGTTTGGTGCCCTGATGTCACTGCAAGGTCTCTGGGCTGTTTCCTGGTACCAGACTTCTTACGGTGTTTCGTATGGAACGGCGAGTTTATGGTCGACGCTGATAAGCATAGGAGTGATGGTCGGAAACTTTGTAGGGGCATACATCGCAAGGCCGGCAAGATTGAGACTTCTTGCGATAACCGTTTCATGTGTTTCCTATGGTGCTTCGTGGGTTTTCTTCTGGTTTTCTATGAGGAGCCGGCTGCCGATTCTTATACCGGGACTGGTCGGATTCTTTTTGGGATTCTTTGCCGGTATAACCTACGATCATCTTACTGCAGGTGTCAACGATCTGGCAGCCAGAGGCCGTGGAGGTTCTCTCTTTGGAGGTATGAACCTCTTCACTTTCATCTCTGTAATCATCTTTCAGTCTGGCACGGGATTCCTGATGCAGCGTTTCTCTTCGAGTGGGGGAG
>NZ_JFHJ01000273.1:0-50611 GCF_003666285.1 Mesotoga sp. HF07.pep.5.2.highcov
GGGGAGAATACCAAGATCGTCGTTATCGGTGATCCCTACCAGATAGATAATTCCTATCTCGATGCTTACAGCAATGGCTTGACATATGCGGCGTCAAGATTTAGGGACAAAGAACTCGCAGGCCACATCACTCTGATGAAAGGTGAGCGATCAGAACTTGCAAGTCTGGCCGCAGATTTGCTATGAGGTTTATGTATGGGTGAGATATTGGAATATGATCTCTTCGTAAAAATCAGGCCAGAGGACATTCATGTGCTTTGTTATATTGCCGAGGCAGAAGACAATCTGATGAACATCAGGCATGTTACTGACGAAGGACTACTTAAGATAATCGTCCCCGCCGATCTGCTGGAGGAAGTCAAGAGTTTTCTTCAAAGCATTAAGAACCGTATTGAACTGGAAGTGGTGGAGATTCGTGCGAATCCTGGACATACTTGATAACGCAGTACCGAACGAAAAGGCAGAAAACGTAAGAGAGATAGACTACGAGAGGCTCCGAAAACTCGGTTACAGTACGATTCTCTTCGATTATGACAACACAATTGCTGTATGGAGAGAACCTTTCGACATGAGGAACAAGCCCGTTATAGATAGCTTGATTTCATCTGGAATGAAGGTTGGAGTCGTTACTAACGGACCACAGTCGAGAGTCAAGAACCTGAAGGATCTCTTCGGAGAAGACCTGAAAGTGTATCACTCGATGAGGAAACCCGGGACAAAGGAGCTGAGGAAAGTTCTCAGCGAGATGAAATCGAGACCCGAAAAGACAGTAATAATTGGCGATCTTTTCTTCACGGATATAATTGCGGGAAATAGAATGGGTATGTACTCAATTCTGGTATCCCCTTTGGTGGATATCAGCCATAAATGGTATAAGAGACTTCTGGGGAAGGTCACAATTGCGGCCTATCTCGTTTTTTTCTTCACTGTTGGTTGGATATTCAGAACCGGAAGACTAGCAACGCCCCACCTTTTCGCAACGACCGTTATGGATATTGATTTTGATTCACTTAAAGATTCTGGTTATAGACTGATAATATTCGATTTTGACAACACCCTCGAAAAGTGGGGAGCTACCAGCGTTTCGAAGGAGAAACGATTGCTGATAAGCAGAGTAGAGCGGCTTGGCCTTGAAGTGGTTTTGATTTCAAACGGGAAATCAAGTAGACTTGGAAAAATCGAAAGAGAACTTGGTAAGACAAAGGTTATTAGTCGGGCAAGAAAACCTTTTACATTCAAAGCAAAACGTGTATTGAAAGATTTCGGTATACCTCCATACAAGACGGTAATTGTTGGTGATCAGCTATTCACAGATATCATCATGGGGAACTTATTGGGTGCTTATACGGTTAAGGTAGAACCGATTTCCGACAGGGAGTTCTTCTGGACGAAGCTTGTGAGAAGAGTAGAGGGTCTCATATTGAGCAAGATGAGGAAGCATCCCGAAGTGGAGGCGTTGGATAGATGAAGTGTGGTGGTTGCGGTGCTGAGCTCCAGCATGATGACCCAGCCGGTTTAGGTTACATATCCAGATCGGTCATGGAATCCAGGCTTCAGTCGGGGAAACAAGTACTGTGTCGTAGATGTTTTTTGATCAAACACTATGGTTCTCTTTCTGAAGACGATAGAGTCGTTCATTCAATCGACAACCTAAAAGAATACCTCGATCTTGCGCAAGATGTTATCTACGTCATTGATATTTCAGATTTCGACGGGACCTGTAGAAGAGATATCTTGAGACTCCTGAAGGAACACACCGTTCACTACATACTGAACAAGATAGATCTTCTGCCTAGGGAGGTTAAAATCGACGAGATAAGAGACTGGGCGGCCAGTATGCTTAAAGTACCTAAGGAAACCGTTAGACCCGTTTCTGTGCTGAAAAATTATGGTCTTAAATCACTCTTCTCTTATTTGAAATCGGCTTCCGAGGAGTTTGTCTCCATAGGAGTGACAAATGTTGGGAAATCCTCTATTCTTAATGGTCTTATACAGTCTGAAGAACTTACAGTGAGCCGATTCCCTGGAACGACTGTGAAGGTAGCTTCTAAGAAAGTCGGCGGCTCCGCATTCACCGTTTATGACACGCCCGGAATCTTCACAAAGGACAGGATAACAGACCTTCTGAGTGTAGAAGATCAAAGCAGATTCCTTCCACGCAAGAAGCTTAGCAGATCGACGATTCAGTTTCACGATGTTCGTACAGTTTTTCTTGGTGGATTTGTTAGGTTAGATGTAAAAAATGAGAGCGATCCGGTCGGGATATTCCATGTCTTTGTTCCTGAAAGTGTAACAGTGCACGAGACCAATTCCGATACGGGAAACGAAGAGTGGGACAGATGGTATGGAGGAATCTTGAAACCTCCTTTTTCGGAGTCGATTCGAAGCAATTACAAATGGAAAAGCAAAAGATTCAGACTTAGAACCGGTCAAGAGCTTCATATATTCGGAATGGGATGGATAAATGTGGCAAAAGGTCCTCTGACGATCGCTGTAACTACCCCAGAGGGTGTTGGCACAAAAGTAAGAAAGGGACTTATTGGCGCGAAAAAATTCAAGAAGCAAAAATAACTGGAGGTGTTTTTGTGAAACTCAAGCAACCGGAAATCAAGACAGGCGTTTCAAACCGTCATCTTCATCTTAGTGCAGCAGATATCGAGAGTCTTTTCGGCAAGGGTCATGAGCTTACTCCAGTCAAGGATCTTGGACAACCTGGCCAGTTTGCATGTGATGAAAAAGTGATTCTCGTGGGTCCCAAAGGTGCGATCACAGGAGTAAGAGTTCTTGGACCTGCCAGAAAGGCAACTCAGATAGAGGTATCTAGAACGGATTCCTTTACTCTTGGCATAAAGCCACCAATTAAGGATTCCGGCGACCATACGGATACGCCCGGTCTCACGATTGTCGGTCCTAAAGGAACGGTAGTACTGAATTCTGGAGTAATGATGGCTAAGAGGCACATACACATGACGCCTGAGGACGCCGAAATCTTTGGTGTTAAGGACAAGGATATCGTTATGGTGTACGCTACAGGTGCCGGAACGAGGAAAGTAGTATTCGACGATGTTCTAGTTAGAGTTCATTCCAGTTACGCTCTGGAGTTTCATGTAGATGTAGACGAAGCAAATGCGGCCATTCTCAACAACGACGATCCGGTATACATTGTTGAGGAGCTTTAAGTGATTTATCTGGGGACGAGCGGATACTCATTCCCCGACTGGGTGGGTACTGCTTATCCAGCGGAGATAAGCTCTTCTCAGATGCTGAGATACTATCACTCTGTTTGGAGATTCAACTCAGTTGAACTAAATTTTACTTATTATAGAATGCCAACATATAAGACAGTTACTGGAATGATTAGAAAGATACCTGGTGAGATGATCTTTGCAGTAAAAGCGCCGGGAAGAGTGACTCATGAGATATGGAAGAACGGTCTCAACGAGCTAGAAGAGATCTCGGATGAGTTCTATAATGCTCTTTTTCCAATGAAAGAAGAGGGAAGATTGGGCCCGTTGCTTTTTCAGTTTCCCTGGTCCTTCAAGAACAACAAAGAGAATATGTCTTACATTAAAGCAGTCGCAAAGACTTTCAGTTCAGATAAGAATTTGCTCGCTTTCGAATTCAGGCACGAAAGCTGGGCAGCTGAAGAGGTCTTCGAAACCATTGACAGATTGGGTGTGGTACCTGTAACCGTTGACGAACCTTCATTTGGTGGATTGTTTCCATATCTTCCGAGATCAGGTTCCAGGGGTGCTTATTTCAGGTTTCACGGGAGAAATCCCGATTGGTTCAACAGCAAGGGCAGTGAGAGGTACAACTACGATTACCCGAAAACTGATTTGAGACGTTTTGCACTCGATGTGCTAGAATTTCATAAGCATGATGTACCGGTCTATGTATTCTTTAATAATTGCTACATGGGAAGAGCAGTTCACAACGCTCTCCTGATGAGAGACATCTTAGGAGGTGCCTGAATAAAGAATGACCTTTTCTGATTACATAAATGTGGTTCTCAGAATGATAGCTGAGGGAAACGAAACTCATGAGATCTATGAACAGCTTCAGAAACTTGGCTTGAGGGAAGTTGAGATCACCGAGGTCTATAATGCCGTTATTAGCATGATTACTTCCGGTTCTGAATCAACGGAAGTCATCTTGGACGGTTATTACGACCCAAGGAAAAGAGTCTTCCTTGATGAAGAGCTGAAAGCGATAATTAGCGTTCCAGGTCTGTATAAATCTCTTTTGTGGGGAGATATTTCCCCCGGTGATTTTGAGAGAACATTAAGCGATTTTTCTTCCTACAGTTGAAAAACCCGCCATTAGGCGGGTTCCCTCTACGTAATCCATTTTGCAACAGGTATGAAGTATCTGTGAGGTAGTCTTTCGGGGTTGGGAATTACTCTAACAGTGTATGCAAGCTGCCCTTCTTCAGCTACGGTGAATTTGCCTCCATAGACATATTCGCCGTGAACATCTTCCTTAACTAACTTCATGGGGTAAAGACTAAACCCGTCCATTTCTCCTTCGTCATTCATCTTTGCCACGAAGATCTCGACCTGAACCTCAGAAGGATCCATAGTACCGAGATATATGTTCGCTGAAACAGAAATCTCCTGTCCTACCTTAACGGACTTTGCAGAAGTCTCACCTATCATATTGGGCTTGATTCTTATGGCATTCCAGCTCGAACTGAATTTGTCTTTCCAGATGGCAACACTCTTCGCGAGTTTGAAATCATCTTTTTCGACTTCTTTGGAAAGATCGGCGACTGGAAAATATAGATCCTCAGCATAGTCTGCGATCATCCTGTGAGTATTGAATTTGCTTCCGATTTCTTTGATAGAGTTTTTCATTCTCTTTGCCCACTCTTTGGCAACTCCCTTTTCGTCTCTAGAGTAGTAAAGGGGAATTATCTCCTTTTCAAGTGAGCTGTAAATGGAAACGGAATCAATTCTATCCTGGAGCTCGTGGTCCTCGTAATCTCTATTGTCGCCGATGGCCCAGCCGTTTACTCCGTTGAAGCCTTCTACCCACCAGCCGTCTAGAACACTGAAATTCAGAACTCCATTCATACCAGCCTTCTCACCACTGGTTCCACTAGCTTCATGAGGTCTTCTTGGCGTATTGAGCATACATCGACACCGCTCACCAAGTGTCGAGCTATGTTCATGTCGTAATTTTCGACTATAATGATTCGACTTTTAAATTCAGGAGTCCTGGAAATTTCATAAAGCTTTCTTATCAGTTCCTTTCCAGGGTCGTCTGCAGGATGAGCCTTCCCGGCAAAGACAAACTGAACCGGTCTTTCAGAGTTCGTTATTATCGACTTCAGCCTGTTGATATCCTTGAAAATTAACGTCGCCCTCTTATATGTGGCAAATCTCCTTGCGAATCCAATCGTAAGAACATCCTCGGGAAGAGCTTCTTCGACTTCCATAAGATCTTCTATGGTTTCGCCAAGTCTCATTCTTTGCCTCTTGAGCCTACCTTGGAGAAAGTTTCTGGCCCTGGATTTTAGCGACATATGCAATTTCCAGATCTCCTCTTCGGGTATTTTGTCCACTGCCTCCCAGATTTCGGGGTCGTACACTTTTTCGTGCCAACCGACAGGCAAATATCTGTCAAGAAGTTTGACCAGATTTGGGTTCAGCCAGGTCCAGATATGTACTCCGTTTGTAACATGAGATATTGGAACCTCGACAGCCGGCAGGTCGGGGTAGATATGATTCCAAAGGTTTCTGCTTACCCTTCCGTGAAGTTTGCTGACTCCATTAGCTAGAGCGGACAATCTAAGGGCTAGAACGGTCATACTGTATTGCTGGCCTCCGCCCGGAAGTCTTTCAATCCCGAGATTTATGAATTCATCTCTCTCGGCTCTTATTGTGCTCCAGAAATCGCGGAAGTATTTGTCGATTATCTCGAGGCTGAACGTGTCATTTCCGGCGGGCACAGGAGTGTGAGTAGTAAAGACGTTGCCTGATTTGACAATCATTGAAGCTGTGGATAAATCTATCGAATTCTTCTGAACCAGCTCTCTGATTCTCTCGAGAGAAAGGAAGGCCGCATGCCCTTCATTCATGTGCCAAACATTCGGCGAATAATTGAGCATTCTGAGAGCCCTCACTCCGCCGATGCCAAGGAGAATCTCTTGTTTTATCCTAGTTTCCCGGTCACCGCCATAGAGTGTAGCAGTTATGTTTCTGTCTTCCGGCTCGTTTTGGGGAATGTCTGTATCAAGTAGATAGAGAGATGTTCTTCCCACGGCTGTCTTCCAGATTTTCGCCCAGACTTTCCTGCCTGGAAAGTCGATGTTAACAAATATCTCATCTCCCGAGTCATCCTGTGCGGGAACTACGGGGAAGTCTTCAAATTCATAAGAGTGGTATATGTTCTGTTGCCAGCCCGACTCGTCGATTCTCTGTTCGAAATAACCGTTCCTGTATAAAAGACCGACGGCAACGAAGTTCAGTCCCATATCACTGGCAGTCTTCAAGTGATCTCCAGCAAGAATCCCAAGACCCCCGGAGTAGATCGGGAAAGATTCATGAAAGCCATATTCGGCACAGAAATACGCGATACATTGCTCCTTTCTGTCCGGATGTTCTCTATCCATCCAGGTATCTTTCCCACCCATATATTCATCAAACTCTCCTACAACACTTTCATACATCTCAATAAATGGTTTGTCTTCGGAAAGCTCATAAAGTCTGGTTTGACTTATCCTTCGAAGAAGCCTTATGGGACTCCTTCTTTCCTGATACCACATTTCTGGATCCATGTATTTGAACATCTGTTGAGCGCGGTAGTTCCAACTCCACCAAAGGTTCTTTGAAAGTTCTTCAAGTCTTCTTAGCTTCTCCGGTAATCGTGGTACCGCCATCACTCTTTCGAGGAAGTACATAGCAATAACCTCCTAATTCTGGCAATTCTGTCCAATTATACCTTTTTATGCAAGTATGTGCTTTCCTACTATCATTTCGCTCGCCATTTCTACGAATTGCTAGCAGAGCTACAAAAAAGGGAGCCTAGCTCCCTTAATTCTATCTAACTTTCGCTCTTCCATTATGGTCTTTTACGGATACCTCTTTTCTTGTCGAGTCTTCTCTTATAGGCAGAAATCTTCTCGCCGCTATCTCTCATGAACTTGGCTAGTTTCTTCTCGAAATCCTGGCTTGTAGGCGCCTCTTCTGAACCTTTGCCTTTCAAATCCTTTATAGACAGCTCCCACTTTCCGTCTTTCGTAGTTCCGAGAACCTTTGCTTCCACTTTCTGACCAACTTTGAGATAGTCTTCAATGTTCTTCACGTACTCCCTTGCGACTTTTGAAATGTGGATGAATCCCTCTTCTCCGCCTTCAAGATTTACGTACGCTCCAAATTTCTTAACAGAAGTCACACTTCCCTCAACAACGGTACCCACTTTCACACTCACATGACTAACCTCCAATTGACTATATACTTGAGTTTGCGCAAAACGCTTGCTCAGTAATTGTCTCCGTATTTGTTTCTGAACTTCTGTACTCTTCCCTCAGTGTCGAGAATCATAGAAGACGCATCTCCGCGGAAGAAGGGATGGCAGCTCGAGCAAAGGTCGATCTTGATATTTTCCTTTGTTGAATAAAACTTGTGCTCCGCGCCACACGTACACTTTACAGTCACTAGCTTCATCTCAGGGTGCATTTCTTTTTTCATCGGGGCTTCACCTCTTCATGTTGTAATTTGCACAGAATTCATTATATCATAGAGAGGAAAGCGTGTCAAAGACTTAATTATGGCTGAATGCTGTACTGGAACGGTGAGTAATGATGATTGACGATATATTGAACTTTGTGAAAGAGGCCGCTTCTTCCCAAGGATTTTACGCCTTTTATAGTAACAGAAAGGAGCGTGTCGAGAGTTTAAATAGGGCTCTAAAGAGAAGCCCTGTAAGTAGTACAACGATTGCAAAAATCCAAAGGAGCATAAGCGGATTGGCCCATCTCTCTTATGAAGAGGTCGAATTTTCGATCGACATACTCCGCGAAAGAGACAGGGCACCCGAAGAAAGGGTTGAATATGCTTCTACACTGTCCAAAGCATCAGTCTCAGATATGGGGCACCTGCTTTTTTTTGTGGATCCGAGAAACAATCCTCCAGTTACTGGCCCGGTAAAAGAGAGAATTCAATCAATCGATGATTACAAAGAATGGCAATCCCTAACTCGCTCAGTTGGTGAGCATGGGATTCAGGATTTCGTTATGCTCGAAGCGGCTTTGCTTTTCGAAAGGGAGGAGAATGATAGAAGCTCCAATCTCTCTGAAAGACTAATAAGAGCTTTATACACAGATATCTCAGAAATGAAGACCCTTAGAAATGCAGTAACTTCTCTTTCGAAATCCGAAAAAAGGTTGCTTAGCAATCTCAGGTTCACACATCCCTACGTTAAGACGGCCATTATGTCGAATCATTCTAGACCTGTTGTTATTGACGGCAGCAATGTTGTTTTTTCGATGACCGATCATGCCGATCTAAAAAGAATCGATGATCTCTTCCTAAGAATGGCTCTTTGCAGGATTGCTTTGTTCCCTTATAGGATAGTGTTTGATGCAAACATCAGATATACTATCGGCGGCTTTCAGCAGGAGAGTCTCAATAGGCTTCTGTCACTTCCTCAAGTCGAGACATACTCTCCTGCCGATGATCGGCTAATCTTTTTGGCGAGAGAGGGCGGTTCGGCAGTGATAACCTACGACAGGTTCCTGGACCATGCTGCTGAAGATATTACGATTATCAGACCGGAGGAAATCGATGAAAGTCTCAGACTATGATTTTGAGCTTCCGGAAGAACTGATAGCTCAGAAACCAGCCATTCCAAGAGACAGTTCCCGGCTATTGGTTATCGATAGGGAGACATACTCATTCGAGCATAGAGTATTCGCAGAAATCGAGGATTTTCTTCATCCGGGAGATGTTCTTGTCTTAAACAACAGTCGTGTTATTCCGGCAAGACTCCTCGGCAGAAAGGAAACAGGGGCCAAAGTGGAGGCCGTCCTTACGGAAAAGCTTGGCGGGGGCCTCTGGAAAGCCATAGTTAGGCCCGGGTCAAAAATCAAACCTGGAAACGTGCTCTTGTTCAATAAAATTTCCTGCAAAGTAATAGAACACTGCGATGATTCAAGCAGGATACTAGATTTTGGTAGCGTAACAGATGAAGACGTAAAAAAAGCAGGCCTCTTAGCAATTCCACCTTACGTCAAATACTACCCAGACAATCCAGAGTCGTACCAGACGGTCTATTCTCGGCCGGAAGGCTCCGTAGCTGCCCCCACTGCGGGATTGCACTTTACGGATACTCTTTTGGAAAGACTTAGGAAGAAAGACGTCGATGTTCAATTCATTACTCTTCATGTCGGAATTGGCACATTCAGACCCGTCAAATCAGAAACAGTAGACGGCCACAAGATGCACAATGAATTCTTCTCCGTTTCTTCGGAGGTTGCAGAGAGATTGGAGCGAGCCAGAACCGAAAAGAGAAGAATAGTAGCGGTTGGAACTACTACCGTGCGAACCTTGGAGAGTATAGTTGCTCGCCACGGCTGCATCGTAGGTGATAGCGGTCATACGGATATTTTTATCTATCCTCCTTATACATTCAAAGCGACCGACTCTCTCATAACTAACTTTCACTTACCGAGATCTACCCTTCTTATGCTCGTTTCTGCATTCGCCGGGAGGGAACTGATTCTCTCTGCCTACAGAGAGGCCATTTTAAAGAGATACAGGTTCTTCTCGTTCGGTGATGCCTGTCTGATACTATAGAGAAGCGGCTCTGAGATGCTAGAAATTCCCAAGCTGAAGTCTTATACGAAAGAATAAGGCGTCTTCTTTGCGGGAAAAAAGGTGCCCTACTGCTCTTCTTCTTCGAGCATTGGAGAGAAAAAATGCATCCACGTCATCTTAAGGACTATCGCAAAAGGCACGGCAATAATCGCACCAAAAAGCCCCCAGAGCTGTCCGGCGATAACTATCATCAAGATAATTATCACCGGGTTTATCCTGTTGTATCCCTTCATGAATACCAGGAAGAGTATAAACGCAGATGCGTGTACAATTACTAGTATTATCATTAAGGTAATCACAAGAACCAGGTCTTGAGTAGACACTGCCAGCAAGAAAAGAGGAATGAACTCAAGAGGGACACCGACAATGGGTATTAGATTTGTGAAGGCGGCCCACGTACCCATCAAAAGACTGTATTTAAGTCCCATAGAATGCACAACAATGCCAACCACCACCCCAACGATCAAGGCGATTACTACCACTGAAATTACATATCGCTCTAGATTCTTGTAAGTATCTTCGAGGAAGCTCATAGCTATTCCACGCACTTTCTTGGGGTAGAATCTGGGAATAAAATCCTTCACAGTGAGGAAGTAGTAACTCAGGTAAATCGCGCCTACAATGGTAAAGAATAGAACAAGTCCCGTACTGGTTAAGAAGCTTGGAATCTTTTCAAGTATACCAGGCAGAAATTTCATTAGGCTGCTCTGCACTTGAATGAGGAAGTTTCTCACACTTTCGTAGGTGGCTCTTTGTGTTGATGGGTCGATATTTTTCGGCATGAAGTAATCAACTACGTTGCGCCACAGTTCTTGTGAATGAACTACCATTGCATTATCCAGAACCGAAGCTGAAAGCAGTTCCGCCGCTTCTGGGTTAAGATAATTCGAAATGATTTTGTGTATCTCTTCATATGAAGCGTTTTTTTGCTTACTGCTGCTGATAATTACGACATAATCGCTTCTGTTTTTCAGGGTCTCCTCAAGTAAGGCAAGATCCTCATTCAGGTCTTCCGAGTCTGCGGTGATCGGGTCCATGATATCTGAGTAGTAACGTTTGAGATCTTTTGACAGCAGATCCAAGGATTCAACCTCTTCTGGAGAGAGTTTTGAAAGAAACTCCTCTTCGGAAAGAAATCTATCTATGTTTGCATTTACTTCGAAAGAAGTTATTTCGGTCTCTTCAGCGGAGGGAAAGAAGTCTCTCACTATGTTATAGAACTTGGAAGCTTCTTTTGCAACGGGGGTAGTAAGGAACACGATCAGAAGCGTGAGACCCGAAAAAATCACCGCCAGCCCTATGCCAAGAGAGATCGACCTTTTAATGCGAAAACTTCTTTCTGCAAATCTCGCCCATGGCTCCAATATTATGACAACCGTGAAGGTTGCGAAGAAAATCATTGCAGTTTGCAACGAAACTGAGAATACCATAAAAAAGAGAGCCAGATAGAAGAGGGTGAAAATTGCAGCATTGAAACGAGGTTTTTTCAAAATCTCACGACTCACTTTATGCCCCCTTCAAAGGGAGTTTAAAGAGTCTTTCAATCTCCGAAATCTCCTTTGTGATCCCCATAAGCACTATGAGTTTTATTCTTGCTTTAATCGGGGATAGTTCCTGAGCGAAGATTGCACCAATATCGGCCAGACTCTTTCCTCCACCAACATATCCGTAAACTCCAAGAACACGGCCTTTGAAGCACCTTGAAGTAATGATTACCGGAACCCCTTTCTCCTCTATTAGGTATTTTACTACGTGATAGACTTCTACAGGTACATTTCCCCTTCCAAATGTTTCAAGAACTACCCCTTTGAATCCAAGATCGGGAAGTATCCGCAGGATCGAACCGTCGTCTCCTGTAAAGGTCTTCACAAGGGCTATTCTCGATTCGATCTTTTCTACATTGAATACTGCCCTCAACAAAGGCTTTCTAAAGAAAATCACCGTGTCTTCATCCACGATTCCCAGTGGTCCATGACCGGGAGAGTCAAAAGTAGCAACATTGCTAGTGTATGTCTTTGTGACTTCTCTGGCGGCGTGGATTTCATCGTTAAGGCACACCATTGTCCCCATTCCAATCGCAAGGGGACTAACTGCAACTCTAACTGAGGACAATACATTTCTCGGACCATCGGTTCCCATTTCGTCGATGTTTCTCATTGCAGCAGTACAGATAATTGGTTTCTCGCTTCTGACTGTCAGATCTAGAAAATACGCAGTTTCCTCTAGCGTGTCAGTGCCGTGTGTAATAACTACTCCACAAACTTCCTCTCTATCGAGAAGCTTCTGAACTACCTTGGAAAGCGCCCACATCGTCTCGGGATTTATGTATGGGCTTGGAATGTTTGAAAACTCGTAGTGCTCGGTACAGGCCACATCTTTAAGTCCGTCGACGTCCGCCACGTGTTTGTTCAATCCCTGAGCCGGTACAGAAGCACCAGTCGCAGGATCCGTAATCATTGCGATCGTACCACCTGTTGTGACTATAACGACCCTCTGTTTCATAGCCACTTTCCTCCTAGTTTTGTCTTTATTAATGACAGTGTCTTGTGAGTTTCTGGGCCAACAATCTTGATTAGCTCTTCTCTTGTTCTTGGTCTCTTTATCACGAGGGACTTTGCCCTATCCCTTCCAATTCCAGGGATGAACCTCATTTCTCTTTCACCTAGGTTGTTGAGTTCTGTTCCAACTGGAAGACCTGTAACGGATCTCATCCCGTGGCCTATGACTACAAAATCGGTTCTATCCTCAAACCGGACGGGGCTGCCGACAAGAATAGGATATGTACCGAGCGGTCTGCCAAAGTAGATCATCCCCTCGCTAAATTCAGGGATTACACCACGGATGATCGCTCCCAGTGGGAAGGTTTTCTTCAGCATTTCGGCGTCTATTTCCCTTCTTATACGATGTTTGTGTTTTTCGAATAGTCTGTGGTCGATTCTTGGTCTAGTCATATTGAATATCCGGGCGCCAGGAAAGATCATTGTCTGTCTGATGTTGATTCTTCTCAAAAGAAGACCCCTTTCTTGAATTCTGACAAGCTCATCGTAGTCAATGTCGAAACTCTTTCTGCTCTGTCCTGGAAGGCCGTAAAGTAAATTGATTCCCGGCAAGAGCTTCGGCACTCCTTCAACTCTTTCTTTGCCGATTTCGTTCACCAACTCGATTGAAAACATTATGTCTTGTACGCTGCCACCAAGATTGTTCAAGGAACGGACTTCGTCGTCGAAGCTCTCAACCCCGAATGATATGGTGTCGCCGACTGTATTATACCTAACTACGGATTCTATGACCGATCTTGATTCTGACGGATGATGAGCAATAAAGATTGGATTTCCATTGTCAATATGAAAGACTTCAGGTTGGATGATACTCCTTGCTGATTTGAAGAGCTCTTCACTCAAGGATGGATCAAGAGTGTCTCGTCTACGGTCATACCCATATGCAATTACATTTGCACTCCTTCCGAATCTTATTGCCTTAACTCCAACTTGCTTAAGCTTCTCGAATTCAGCGACAATTCCTTTTATACTTCTCCATTCATAGGGGCCATAGAGAATGGATTCAGTACAAAACGAGCAGTATCCATCCAACCTCTCGCAACCAGAGGAAATATCGATTTCAACCATCAGATCCGGGAAACAAGGATGAAGCCTGATTACATCGGCGCCGGCCGGATAAAGTCTGTTAAGAAGAGAGTAACGAGACCCTCCCGAGTCTAGGCCCAAAAAGTCTGCAATTTCAAACTCATCTCTCAAGAGGTAATCTGCTTCTCCAAAATCAGGGGTGAAGGCCGTGGTTCCACCTCTCAAAGTGTACCCAACAGACACCACTGGACCGCTGACGATTTTCGTGGGATCGGAATTTGATTTGAGCAGAAGAGATATCTCGGAACTTGAAATCGGAGTTCCTCCAATATACCTTCCTGAAGTAGTGACTCCCCCAAACACGATTAGGAAGTTATAATCATTGCCTTTCTCCCAGAGTCCTTCTTGCCTTACAGAGTCGATAGTGAGATAATCCGTTTCGATACCTTTCAACAGAAAGGCTCCTGCAATAGCGCGGATCCTTGGTGAAATATAGGGTGGCACACCGAAAGCTGCCGGTTCATCGGTGTATCCGTCTATAATAAGAGCATTCATCGATTACCTCCACGTGCGAGCTATCCCTTTCCAGTGTATAATAAAAATAGCGATTAATGGGAGGGAAAGTTTTGCCTTTTGAAAGACATTGCTCATTTTGTGGAAGATCTGCTGCACAGGTGAAGAAGCTTATTTCAGGAACAGAAGGGTACATTTGCAATGAATGTGTTGATCTGTTTCACGACATTATTCAGCAGGACCAGAAAGCTAAGAAGGAGCCTGGCAGAAAGCTGCCCACCCCAGCAGATATCAAGAAAGAACTTGATAAGTATGTGATTGGTCAGGAGAACGCAAAGAAAACGATCTCTGTCTCCGTGTACAATCACTACAAGAGAGTTTTCAATGATGTAGATGACGTTGAAATTGAGAAATCCAATATAATGCTAGTTGGGCCTACCGGTTCGGGAAAGACTCTCATTGCTAGAGTGCTGGCCCGTATTCTGGATGTTCCGTTTGCAATCGCCGACGCTACCCCTCTTACGGAAGCCGGATACGTTGGTGAGGATGTAGAGAATATTGTTCTAAGACTTCTTCAGTCTGCGAATTACGATGTTGAGAAAGCTCAGCTAGGAATCATTTATATCGATGAGATAGATAAGATAGCAAGGAAATCTCCGAATCCATCGATCACGAGAGACGTATCGGGAGAAGGGGTTCAGCAAGCCCTTCTCAAGATTGTCGAGGGAACTACTGCAAATGTGCCACCTCAAGGAGGCAGGAAGCATCCCTACCAGGAATTCATAAAGGTAGATACAAGCAACATTTTGTTCATAGTGGGGGGCGCTTTTGATGGCCTTGACAGCGTAATAAAACAGAGAGTTCTTGATTCCTCAATGGGTTTTGGAGCAAAGGTAAAGGGCAAGAATCAGCTTAGGCTTGGAGAAGTCCTTCAGCAAGTAGTACCGGATGATCTGATTCAGTACGGCTTGATTCCGGAGTTCGTTGGCAGATTCCCGGTTTTGGCGGCTCTGAATGATCTTGATGTGGAGGATCTGAAGAGGATTATGAGTGAGCCGAGAAATGCGATTCTCAAGCAATACCAGAGGCTTCTGGGACTGGACGGTGTAGAACTTGAGTTTTCGGATGATGCCATGACCGCGATCGCAGAAAGGGCTATGAAAAGAGGGACAGGCGCAAGAGCGTTGAAAAGCGTAATTGAGCAGGTCATGCTTGACATAATGTTCGATATTCCTACCATGAATAATGTTGAGAAGGTTGTTATCAACGAGGATGTGATAAGCAAAAACTCTTCTCCCGAAATAATCTCTAGAGAATCTGCCTGATGAAAGTTCTGGCTCTAGAGAGCTCATGTGATGAAACGGCGGTGGCATCATCGAAGATGGCCGTCTTTTATCTTCACAGATTTCTTCGCAAATAGATATCCACAAGAGATTTGGTGGGGTGGTTCCCGAAATAGCTGCCAGAAAGCATCTTGAAATCATAGATAGAATGGTTTCCCGTTCGCTCGAAGAAGCCGATCTGGATATCAAAGAGATAGATGTATTTGCTTCAACTATGGGTCCCGGACTTGTGGGATCTTTGCTGATTGGTCTTTCTTTTGCTAAAGGAATGGCGATCGCGATGAATAAACCATTTGTCGGTGTTAACCACTTATTCGGTCATGTCTATGCAAATTTCCTTAGATATCCGCTTCTCAAACCTCCCTTTATGGTTCTTCTCGTTTCTGGTGGGCATACCGAGATCCTAGTTCTTAAAGATTGGGATAGGATCGAACTTGTGGGGAAGACTCGCGACGACGCTGCAGGAGAAGCATTTGACAAAATTGCAAGGCTGCTTGGACTTGGGTATCCTGGAGGGCCGGCAATTCAAGAGGCCGCTGAGAAAGGACAAGCTAGGTATCATTTTCCTAGGCCACTTCGTGAAAAGGGGAATTTCGATTTCTCCTTCAGTGGTCTAAAGACTTCGGTGCTGTACTTCATGAAAAAAAATCCTCTGGCTTCAGTTAGTGATGTTGCCGCGTCAGCTCAGGAAGCAATTGTCGACTCTCTCGTTACCAAGGCATTCGACGCAGCTGAAAGTTTACATCTAGATGAAATAGCCTTTGCGGGAGGCGTCGCTTCGAACTCACTTCTTCGAGAATGGGCAAGAGTGCAATCTGAAGTTAGCGGGATCAAGGCTTACTTCCCACCGGTAGACCTGTGCACAGACAATGCTGCAATGATTGCATTAGTGGCACATGAAAAAGCTAAGAGGGGGCTATTCTCCCCTCTTTCGACAAATGCCGTACCTTACCTAACTTTGGATTTCTTCTAACTATTCAGACTTGCTGGTAGAAGTTGAAGGTTTGCTACTACTTTTAGAAGCTGATGACTTCTTCGAGTCGGTACTGTAGTAGCCCCCGCCTTTAAAAACAACTCCCACATTATTAACCAGTTTCTTAAGATGTCCCCCGCATGCTGGGCAGATCGTAAGGGGTTCATCGGACATCTTCTGGAAGGCTTCGATTTCTTCTCCACAATCCTCGCACTTATACCTGTAAAACGGCACGTGAGTCCCTCCTTCGCATCGAATTTTTCTATTAGCTGTATCTATTCTATTCCTCATCGGCCGAAGATGGAATCACACAGAGAAATTCCAGATCTCCGTTTCCCGTGTTCCTGAACTGGTGCTTTACGCCGGAGGGAACAAAAACATAGCTCCCCTTACCAGCATTAATCACGCCCTGGTCAGTAACAACGGCCGCTTCCCCGGAGATGATAAAGACTTCATGTTCCCATGGATGGCTATGGTGAGGACTATATCCTCCTTCTCCGACAGTAAACAGTCTCATCACAAAATTCGTAGCGCCCTTCTTTTTACCAATAAGGACTCGCTTTGTAACGCTCTTTACATTTTCGTTGTCGAAAAACTGAGGCTCGACATCAAGCGCTTTGCCTACCAGAATTCGTTCTGACATTTTCATAGCGCCTCCTTTTCGAATCAAACGCTTTATCGTATGAGTATTTTCTGTCTCTGTATTCGACCACAACTTTTCTGTAAGGTTCGAGTCCTACTGAATAGCTCTTCAGATCTTCATACTGGGAAATTACTTCGTGAACGAGCCTTCGCTCAAAGGCGAACATCGGTTCCATTACGATCTTGCTTCTCCTGGATATTGCGGACTTTGCCGTCCTATGTGCTATCTCTTCCACCAGTTTCTTTCTTTCAAGTCTGTAATCACCGATATCAACGGTTACGTTGACTTTGGTAGGCGCCATCCTGTTTGCGTAAATGTTTAATATGTGCTGTAAAGCGGCAACAGTTTTACCATGCTTCCCGATAAGTCTGGCAACCTCTTCACCTTCGATCCTGACTCTATACGTTCTTCCAACAAGCTTTACTTCGGAAAAGGTCTCTTCATCGAAATTCTTAAGTATACCCTTGAGGAAGTCGTGAAGCTTTCTTTCCCAGTGTTTGTCCAACAAGGAAACTTCAATTATCGACTCCCTGGATCCAAATATCCCTAGGAAGCCCTTGGAGCCTTTCTCTTTCACTGTGACTTGCATTTCATCGTCATAAGCACCAAGATCTGCTTGAGCTAGCCTGATGGCTTCTTCAACGGTCTCGGCTTTGTATTCAACTGGATTCATTTTGTTTAACACCTCCTGAGCTGGTCTAAATCTACTTCACAGGTTTTTCCTGTAAACCTAGCATCTGTCTTAAAGTCAGCCCCTTTATGCCGTTGCGCTTGTATACTACCCAGCTTATGAAGAACTGAAGGACACTCTGGGTTGTCCAGTAAAGTAGCAATCCAGATGGGAATGTGGCGAAAAGGATCGGAAAGATTACTTGCATGATTACTCCCGATCTCGCAGATCTTGCGTCCTGAGCTGTGAGCAATGAACTGAAGATTCCTACAACTACCGTGATTATTATGAACGGTATGTTCAGTACGAAGTTACCTACTGAAAGATCCTTCCAAATAAGAAAACCAGGCGTATATGCCATTACTTCGCTGAAGTATCGAATGGCATTGTATAGAAGTATCAGTACTGGCAGCTGAAGGAGTATTGGAAGACATCCGGAAGCGGGATTGTATCCCTTCTCCTTATACAGAGCCATCATTGCCTCCTGTTGCTTTCTGGGGTCCTTATACTTTTTCTTGATCTTCTCTACTTCGGGTTGAAGCATCCTCATCATTAGCATTGACTTAGTTTGAATGTGATATAAGGGGTAGAGGATGAATCGGGTAACAATTGTGAAGAGAATCAGTGCCCAACCGAAGTTTCCAGACCACTGATATAGCCAGAACAGGAAGTAAACTATTCCATGATAGATCCAGGAAAAGAAGGTAACTCCTCCAAAGTCTTGCAAGTCCTTCACAATAGCATCATAATGCTCCGGAAGAGCTTGTCTCATGTGGATCAACCTCATAGGGCCAGCAAAAGATTCAAGAATTCCCCTACCGGTTTCAGATTCGTATCTCTGGAATTTGAATGTTCCTTGCATTGCAGTAATTGCGAAGAGCGTCTTCTGACCGCTGAACTTATCATATGTCAAATAGTATGAGGAGTCGGGTCCTATCGTCTGATTCTGGTAAGAAATAAAAGGCAGAGCGACCTCAATCTTCTGATTGAAATTCAGTTCAACTCTGAAATCATAGTAAGGACTGTTCAGGATAATAAACGACTTGCTACCTTGCTCATAGTTGAAGCTAACTATTACATTGCCTTCTTCATCTTTGTCGTATGAAAAGGAGGTAGGCAGAAGCTCGGTACCCTCTACGTCAAAAACGTTGAATCCATCTTTTCCAAGGCTTTCATTGTACACATAAAACTCAACCGTCTTATTATCGGCATAACTTGTTACTCCTAATACCAAGCCATTTTTGGTGTCCAGAGTTACCTTTAGAGTTTTACCTGAAACTATGAGCGTACTGGTACCTTCCTGAGTGGTAAGTTCCTTGCCCGATACCGAGAGCGTGAATAATGTCACGAAGATCAAAGTCAGAATTATCGCTCTTTTCATTTTTCGTGCCTCCTCAATAGCGTGAAATGATCTGGTACTTCGTCGAACCCCCCTGGATTGAAGGGATTGCATCTGATTATTCTCCAGATGCCTAGAATTAGCCCTTTCAGAGCTCCAAATCTTTCTATTGCCTCATATGTGTATGTTGAACAAGTGGGAGAAAACCTGCATCTTGGGCGGGTTCTAGGGGAGATCTTTTTTCTGTAGAAATCTATCAGAAACAGTAGTATCTTTTTCATCGGACGTTTCTCCAATTTTCTCAGCGATTCGTTTAATGATCTGTACAATATCAAAATATCCAACTTTTCTCTTCTTAAACAGGTCGGATAGATCCTTTCTTGCAATGAAAAGTATATCATACCCTTTGGGAAAGACTTGTTTATTAGTTCGGTAAACCTCTTTAACCAATCTTCTGAGGCGGTTTCTCAGGTGAGCCTTTCCAAATTTCCGTCTTATAGATATCCCTATACGAGAAAAAGGCAGACCATTCTTAACATACAATACAACAAAAAAAGGGTCAACAATTGATTTTCCCTTTTTGAAGACTCTGTCGAAGTCTGCCTTTCGTCTTAGCCTTTCGGTTTTACTAAGGGACTGATCTCTGAGGTTCACACAGAAAGTCTCTTTCTTCCCTTTCTTCTTCTACTTGCCAGCACTCTTCGGCCTCCGACTGTGCGGGATCGCACAAGAAAGCCGTGTGTTCTGTTTCTTTTGACTCTTGATGGTTGGTATGTTCTTTTCATGATTAATAACCTCCAGTAAATGCATCACAGTGAACATTATACGGAGTGCAACCTTCACTGTCAAGGCGATAAAAGGATGTGAAATTAACTACAAGCGTTCCCGAAAGAATTTCTTATGCAGCTGCTGATGAATAGTATAATGGATTGAGGGACTGGATAGATGAAAGTTACCTTTTTTGCTGTTGATGGAGGGAGATATGCTGCTTTCGCTGGCAGGGAAAGACTTTCTGACTTTTAAGGATTTCTATGTTGAGTTCTCAGGCGGTATGAATGCCATAACCGGTGAATCGGGGGCTGGAAAGACTGTCTTCCTTAAGGCCCTATGGGCGGTGTTGGGCTTTCCCCCGCTATGGGATAATGACGGCTCGGGCAGTGTTGAAGGTAACTTTGCGGTTGATGGTTCATTGCTTTCTAAACTGGCAGACATGGGAGTAGAGATCAATGGTGATCAGCTTCTTGTAAGTGTAAGCTTCACAGGACAGCGAACCATATACAGGATGAATGGAAAAATGGTACCCAAACAGATTGTTCAGTCAGCTTTTCGTGACAGAGTCGAGATTCATTCTCAGCATAGTAGTATAAGCCTGTTGGACGAATCCAAACACCATATAATTCTGGATCACGCGCTTGGAGGAGACACAATCCTTACCCGTTATTCAGAGCTGTATGCAGAGTACATCAAAGTAAGACGCGAACTGGATTCCTTTATTGTAGATCCTTCTCAGATTGAAAGGGAAAAGGACTTTCTGGAGTTCCAGATCAGGGAGATTGAACAGGCAGATCTTCAACCTCATGAAGACGAAGCCATTGAAATGAAATATACGAGATACAGAAACGCCCAGATGCTACTTGAGACATTTCAAGAACTCACTGATCTTCTTAAGGATGGCGAACTATCAATTTATAATTCTCTCAATGACGCGCGAGCAACTGTCGAAAAAATAAGGAACTTTGGTTACAAGGACTGGCTGGATAACCTTCAGATTGCTCTAGAAGAACTCGATTCGCTTTACACTAAGATTGAGGAAGAGAGAAGCACTCTTGAGATCGATGATGAGGAATTCAATGCAATTGAAAGTCGTATTACCATTATCCAGGGTCTGAAGAGGAAATACGGAGACTCTGTTGAAAAGATACTTGTGAGACTAGAGGAGTTCAAGAAAGAGCTAGGAACTCTTAAGGAGCTGGAAGGTAGAAAGGAACGCTTGAAGAAGAACGAAGAAGAGCTTCTCTCGTCTTTGAAGGAAACGGGAAGAATCCTTGATCAGAAAAGGTTGGTTAGAGCAAAAGAGATCGAGGAGCAGATCAGGGTACACCTTGAGGACCTCAGAATGAAGGGAGCGGAGTTGAGGTTTCATCTAGAGCCTGAATTAATGCCCAGAAGCTACGGGACATCCAAAGTCACGATGGTTGTTAAGACAAATCCCGGTATGGATTTAATGGAGATTGGTAGTGTTGCGTCGGGAGGTGAGCTTTCCAGGTTCTTATTGGCTCTTGAATCCGCCTTAAAGAATCAGCTCGATCTCAAAACAATAGTCTTTGATGAAGTAGACTCTGGAGTTGGTCAACGACTTGGAACAGTAGTGTCAGGGAAATTAGAGGAAATCTCAAGGGAGATTCAGACTATTGTAATAACTCATCTTCCGCAAATCGCATTGAGTTCAGATCGGCATTTTGTTGTTAGAAAGCAGCAAGTCTATAACGAAACGATTTCCATTATCGAGGAGCTTCATGGCAGCTCCAAGGAACGGGAAATCGAAGAAATGAGTGGTCAAATTCCAGATTAGGAGTATGGGTAATGGAAAGAGAAGAATTGATAAACAGGATTGTCGAAGAAAAAGGAGTGGAGGCCGCTCCAGTGCTTCTCAGTCTGCTGGTTAGCGAAGACAGCGAGACAGCCCAAATATGTTTTGATGCTTTAATTCAAATGGGTAAGGACGTGGTTCCTTTTCTTATCGAAAAGATGAGATCAGAGGATATCGACCCCGTATCAAGACTTTATCTAGCAGATTTGGCAGGGGAGATCGGTGATATAAGAGCCGTGACACATCTTTACGAGCTTCTGAGTAAGTACAGTGATGAAAGATCACAGATAGTAATCTACGAAGCTCTTGCTCGATTGGGGGAAGGCGAGAAAGTGGTAGATGTTTTGGCCCTGATGCTTGAGGAAAACTATGACGCTGAACTGCAAGATCAACTAATCATGGCACTGAGCAACACCGATTCTTCGGTTGCCGTTAAGGCTCTCGCAGGATTTTATGGAAACAAGTTGGCCGATAAATCTGCAAAAGCCTTTGCGCTGGAGGGGATCCATTCGATACTTGCCAGAAGACATGAACTGAAAAACTATCTCCTGAGCCTTCATAATGGTAAGGAAATTGCTGAAAGGCTTTATCAATGGCAGAAAGAAATCTAACTGATTACTTTAATTCACTCTATTTGGCTGGAGCGGATGTAAGGCTCGAAGAGCCGCTTGAATGGCACACGACAATAAGGATTGGTGGTCCAGCCAGAGTATTCGTTTCACCGTATTCTGTAGAGTCTCTGAGCGAGATCCTATCCTTGTTGAAGCGGGAAAAACTTCCGTACAAAGTCATCGGAGGCGGTTCAAATGTGATCTGCCTGATAAATATGAGGGTGTTGTTGTTTCGACTAGGAATCTGAATTTACTCAGAAGCGATGGGGACAAGGTTTTTGTTCAGGCGGGAACGAGTATCAACTCTCTCATCTGGCATTGTTTGGCAGAAGGGTTAACGGGCATTGAGTTCTTGACGGGACTCCCAGGTTCAGTTGGTGGTGCCGTATTGATGAACGCAGGAGCCTTTGGGGGGGAAATCGGCGATCGGGTGACTAGAGTCTCTTATCTTGACGGGAGGGGTAAAGTAATAGATGTTGACTCCAGGAACGCCGGGTTTTCGTATAGAAACAGCATATTCAAATCAGCAGATGGAATCGTTGTCGGTGCTGAATTCTTGCTGAAGAGGGGTGAAAGATCCGAGATCGAAAGTAAGATGAAAGAAATCCTTGCAAAGAGAATTCAGAAGCAACCACTGGAATACCCTAGTGCCGGCAGTGTCTTCGTGAGACCTAAATCGGATTTCTACGTTGGTTCAACTATAGAACGCTTGGGATTGAAGTCCTTAAGAGTGGGAGGAGCTGAAGTTTCGGAAAAACATGCAGGATTCATTGTGAATAGAGGAGGCGCCTGTCAGAAGGACATTCTGACTCTGGTAGAGATAATTAGAAAGAAAGTTGAAGGGGCCACAGGCGTTATTCTCAATACCGAGATAGAAATTTGGAAGGAGGTTGAATAATGGTTGATGTAAGAATCGAGGAACCTGAAGATAATTTTACCGGGAACGGAGGACCAAAGAAAAGCTTTTTCTGGTCCGGCCTCTTTGTATTGCTGGTTATTGTCGCAATCGTTGCCGTGTATTTCTTGAGCGGCTTCTTTCTGGTTGGTCCCGATCAAGTGGGGCTGATAAAGCGGTTCGGCAAATTTACGAACAGCGTAGGGCCAGGACTTGGGTATCACCTGCCCTTTCCCATTGAAAGTGTAGTCGTTATCGACACTTCGAATTTGAGAAAACAGGAGATTGGGTTCAGGACGATCAGAACTGGGACCTATCAGACCTATGCAAACGAGTCCCTAATGCTTACCGGAGATGGAAATATCGTCTCGGTCGAGCTGGTTGTACAGTACTACGTGGGTGATCCTGCGAAGTTGGCTTTCACTATTGTTGACGACGGAGATATCGTAAGATTCACGACCGAATCGGTTCTCAGGGAGGAAGTTGCTTCGAGCACCATTGACTCGATATTGACAACAGAGAGGGACACTATTTCTATAAGGACTGCGGAGAGGGTTCAGGAAGAACTTGATAGACTTGATACAGGAATTATTGTGAAAAATGTTTTCCTTCAGGAGGTCGCTCCGCCGCAGCAGGTTATCACAGCCTTCGACGATGTGAATAGTGCCAAGCAGGACAAGGAAAAGCTAATCTACGAGGCTGAGAAATACACTAACGACATTATTCCAAAGGCCGAAGGAGAAGCTGCCCAGATAATTAAGGACGCCGAAGGCTATGCCCAGGAGAGAATCCTAAATGCCGAAGGAGAGGCCGAAAGATTCCTCGAAATTCTCGAGGAATATGAAAAGGCTCCAGACGTAACAAGAACGAGAATGTATCTTGAGACCCTTAACAAGATTCTTTCTGAAGCAAGCAAGACAGTTGTGCTCGATCAGAGCAGTGTTCTGAAACTCCTTGATCTTGAAGGGAGCGTGAGGTGATGAAATACAAAGTCATAATTTCCGTTGCGATCATCGTGGTAATTGCGATCATACTTCTGCCGAGTTTCTTCTTCATCATCGATGAAACTGAACAGGCCGTTGTTTTGAGATTTGGCGAGATTCAGAAATCCATCACCGAGGCCGGCCTTTATACTAAGACACCTTTCATCGACAACGTGAGAAAATTTGACAAACGTATACAGATATACGACGTAGATGCCGAAAGGATATATTCGAAGGACAAGAAGACGATTCTGGCCGATACTTTTGCTTTATGGAGAATAGTAGATCCGAGGAAATTCATAGAGACAATGAAATCAGAACTTACTGCTCTTACACGAATTGATGATGTAGTGTACTCTCACGTGCGAAACACATTTGGAAAACTCGATTACGACGAGATCATTTCCGGAAATAGAACGGATGTCCTTGATGAAATTACCGCTCTCGCTGCAAATGATATGAAGGACTTTGGAATTCAAATAATATCTGTTCGCGTTAAGAGAGCCGATTTGCCTGACGAAAATAGGAACGCCGTCTTCGAGAGAATGAAGTCGGAGAGAATACAGGAGGCTTCGCTGATAAGGGCCGAAGGGAATAGAGAGGCACAGAAGTTGAGAGCCGAGGCGGATAAAGAGGCGCAGATTACGATCGCCAAAGCCCAGAAGGAAGCAGACATAATAATCGGAACAGGAGATGCTCGAGCGCTTTCAATCTATGCCGAAGCCTTCAACAGAGACCCCGATTTCTATGAATTCATGAAGAGACTCGAAGTCTACGAGAGCACTCTAGAGGATGCGAACTACATTTTGGGTCCTGCCATGGATTTCATTGACAAACTATCCAAAGGAGAATAATGAGCTGTAAGAAGTCTCTTCTTGAACCTGGACACTTTGAAATCAATGTCAGAAGATCCAGGTTCGTAGGTGACGGCGCAAGATGCGAATGTGAAGAAGAAGCAAAGTCCTTTATCAAGTCGCTCTCTCAAAGGTATGCGAACGCCGACCATTGTTGCTGGGCATACCGGATTTCCCTTCAGGGAAGGGAAATCGCTAATTACTCAGATGCGGGAGAACCTCATGGATCTGCCGGTAAGCCTATTCTCGGAGCTATCGAAAGTCTTGAACTTACGGACGTTGTCGTGGTAGTTACCAGGTATTTTGGCGGAACAAAACTAGGAGTGAGAGGTTTGATTGATGCCTACGGAGAGACTGCTGCAGGAGCGCTCAGGGCCGGGAAACTGGCCCTGTACTGCCCTGGGCTAGAGTTGGTTGTAGAAATGACTTATAGTCAGTGGAACGATTTTATCAGGCTCTTCGGTGAAGATAAAGACTATTCGGTCCGAAAAGTCGACTATTCAGAAAGGGTTTTTGCATCACTTGCTGTTCAGGAAAAGAACATAGAAAGAATTATGGGGTTTCTTGAAGACAGAAGAATCTTTCACAAATCGGGGGAAGAACTGAGCTTTGTCAGCCCGGTCGAGTGATTCTGCTGCATGTATTCCTGCAAGTAATAGTCCATTATCTTCCTGGATATCTGTGATGCCAGTCCGGACCCATAGCCTCCTTCATGAACGAAGACGGTTACCACTATTTCGGGCTCCTCAAGTGGCATGAAGCCGGTAAACCAGGAATGGGTAGGTTTTGAGCCTCCCTGTTCCGCTGTACCAGTTTTGCCGGCTGCCGTTCCTTCGAAATTCCTGAAGGCCGAATAGGCGGTTCCCGCCTCGGCAGCTCCACCCCCCTTGCTTATGACATTTCTCAAAGCCTCTGTAAGCAAGTTCCAGTCACTTTCACCAAGCTCAATTACTGCCCTGTCACTCACTCTCTCTGTACCAATATAGGGAAGTATTTCGCGGCCTTTAGTAGCAATTTCACCGGTCATCTTTGCCAGCTGCAAGGGAGTGATGCTTAGATAACCCTGGCCTATTGAAATCTGAATAGTATCCCCGGGAAACCAGTTTTCTTCGAGTTTTTCTTGTTTCCATGAGGGACAAGGCATTAGACCTGTTGATTCCTCAGGTAGATCTATGTTTGTTGGCTCGAAAACCTCCCATATTTCGGCATAATTGCTGATCGTGTCAATTCCCAACTCAAGCCCCAGCTGATAGAAGTATACGTTACATGAAACGGTTATGGCCTTAGACAGATCTGTCATGCCATGGCCGTAAAGATTCCAGTCTCTGTAAACCCCTTGAACTATGCCCTGACTGTCTTTGTACTGGAAACTTCCTCGACAATCTATTTGTTCAGTTGCATCCTTTCCTTCTGCCAAAGCTACCATTGCAATGAACGGCTTAATCACAGATCCTGGCGTAAAAGGAGTTAACGCTCTATTGACAAGCGGTCTGGAGGGATCGAGATTCAATCTTTCCCAATCTCTATTGGAGATTCCCTTTGTGAAAGACATGTTTTCAAAGCCGGGGACCGATACCAGGGCAAGGATCTCTCCGCTTGTTGTCATCACTACTGCTGCGCCGCTCTTGCCGGTTTCGTTGATTAATTCATAAATGTATTTTGACATTTGAGAGTCTATGGTTATAGTAAGGTCTTTTCCCCCTACAGGCGGCCTTTCACCTTCAAGACTTATCTGGCGTCCTAGCGCATCGACTCTTATTAACTGCTCCCCTGGAGTTCCTCTCAACAAGTCATTGTACTGCTTTTCTATTCCCATTACCGGTTCTCCGTCAGCTTTTATGTATCCCACAACGTGCGCAACACCGGGATTGTTTTGATAGTATCTGATAACTCTTTCAGAAACTTCCAGCTCCGGGAAGTCGTTGAGCCTTTCTGCGAGAGCCGCTGGAAGACTCGCCTCAACACTTCCAAACATTTCAAGGTTTTTTATAAGTGTTTCTGCTTTCTGTTTGTCGTCGAAGGCATCAATTATCATTCTCTTCAGGTCATCAGGGAGAAACACCACCCTCTTTTCAATATTGTAGTAGGGTGCATCCCACGCAAGCGGAATTCCATTTCGATCCAAAATCATACCTCTTTGAGGAAGCAAAGAGATCGATCGATGGCTAATGCTTTCTACTTGTGCCGCGTATTTATCAGAGCTCACAATTTGGTAATCGTACAATTTATAAATGAAGAGTCCCACTGTTAGAATGAAAAGTACGAAGAAGAGGTCGAATCTCTTAATCTTCAACGCTCAACCTCCTCAATATGAGAAATGTTGCGAAGAACGAAAAGAGTACACCGAAGCCGGTACCGGCAAAACAGACTCCTGTGATTCCTATTGCCGCCGCAACGAGAGCACCAAAACTTGGTGTTCGATAACGGTCCTGAAAAGCAACTGCAGAAATAACAAGTATTATTGCAAGGGCGATTACCATACCGATTCCGGAAAGTGCAATTCCAACTATCCATGAAAGCAGTAATGCAAGTGAAAGCGCAAATGCGACGTTTCTCGTCGGTAGAAATACCAGGAGCGTTAGATATATGGGATATAAAGGGATCAAGTCTCCGAATCCGAGATCAAAGAATAGAGCCGGTACTATCAGAAGCAGCCAAATCATTCCTGCAACTCCAGAAAGAGAAAGTAGTCACCAAATACGTTCGGATTCTTTACCAGGTAATCGCTTCCATGGCGACCTGCGATTTCGCCTATTAGATCGAGCTTCATTGCTTTGTAGTATCCGTACCCTGGAACCGTCGAAGCAATTCTGACTGAATCACCCGCCTCTAGATAATACGGATCAAATGTTGAGAAATACAGTTTTCCCGCGTCTGAATAGACCACGCCTTCAATAACTGTCTCCTCTCTGTGAACAGCGGCCGAAATTCTAGTTCCCGGAGATGTGAGCGGAGAAACAAGTAAGTAGCGTTCATTCGAGCTCTTAACCACACCATAGATGGTCGATGAAAAGAACGAAGCAACGGGAGTTCCTGGCAAAGCCGGTCTGTTTGTGGTCATAACGGCTGTATTGTTTCTTTCAAAACTGAAAAACGCAACTCTCATTGGAATTGGAAACTCAAACTTGTCACTGAATGAATCGGCGTATCTATTCAGATCTCTTATTACACGATCTATGCTTCTTGTTTGAAAGAGCGCCCTGAAAAAGTTCTCGATATCCACTCTCAGATTTATAAGGGGTAATGCCATATCATCAAAAAACTCACTCGCTCTTCTGTTGGTACCCGTCACTTCTAGAATCGATGACAGGACAAGAAAGATCATTAAGATTACAACCGCCACTTCAGCAAACTTCACTAGAGAAGTCTCCTCTATCTCAAGTTGCCTTTTTCAATTCTTTCAAGTATGGAGACTCTCTCCAGAACCTGACCAGCTCCTCTCGCCACACAAGTCAAGGGATCATCGGCTATGACAACCATGATTCCAGTTTCTCTTTGAATCAGTTCCTGCATTCCGTTTAAGAGGGAACCTCCGCCCGCAATAACAATACCGCTCTGCACGATATCGGAAATGAGTTCGGGAGGTGTGTTTTCCACAGTGAGTTTGACTGCCTCAACAATTCTAGAAACCGGTTCTGCAATCGCCTCTCGAATCTCTGAACCGGAGATGGAAATCTTACGCGGGAGACCTGAATTCAAGTCTAGACCAACAATTTCCGCATAGGAACCGTCGGCTTCTTCTGTTTCGACCACATTTCCAATTTCCATTTTGACACGTTCCGCTGTTTTCTCGCCAATCATCAGTCTGTACTTTTCTTTGATGTACTGAACGATATAATCGTCCATTTCGTCTCCGCCAACTCTTATAGATTGGCTCAAGACAATGCTGCCGAGGGAAATCACCGCAATTTCAGTTGTTCCTCCGCCGATATCAACTATCATATTCCCCGTAGGTTCTTCCACATTCAGGCCGGCGCCGATTGAACTAGCCATTGGTTCTTCAATTAGGAAGACCTTCTTTGCTCCAGCTTCTATTGCGGCATCCACAATTGCCTTTCTCTCCACTTCGGTCGCCCCGGAAGGAACGCCAATCACAATTCTTGGTTTAACAAAAGTTCGTCTGCCAATAGCTCTTCCCATAAAATACTTCAGCATCGCGAGGGCAATGTCGTAATCTGCAATTACACCATCTTTCAAGGGGCGAGTAGCAACTATACTGGCGGGCGTTTTACCCACCATTCTTTTTGCTTCCAGGCCAACTTGAAGGATCTTTCCTGAATTCACATCGATTGCAACAACCGAGGGTTCATTAGTTACTACTCCTTGGCCTTTTACATAGACCAGAGTGTTGGCAGTTCCCAAATCTATACCCATGTCTTGCCTTAAGAACATTCGAAGGCCTCCTGTCGGGAAAGTCTTTATTCTCAATTCTACCATCAGGATGAGGCCGAATGACGAAGCGTTTGAAATTCCACGTCATTGTTCAATAACCTTCTGGAGAAGGTATTATACAAGTTTGACTATGCCTTAATCAAAGTGATAGAATCCATGTGGCCTCGCCAACGACAAAGTAAGGGCCTATTTTTCACTATTCTAGAGCTAGATGAACTATTTTTTGATGAAGTTCGATGAGATGATTGTGATGAAAACACGGAGGTGAAGACATGGAAGATAGAGAGTTAAGAACGTTGAACCATCTCATGTACATGGAATACTACACAGGAGGAAATGCAGGACTCTTCATGAAGATGAAGCAGCTCGTGTATTCATTCCAGAGTCCTTTTCAGAGAATAGATATTTTCGAACACCCTGAGTTTGGAATGGTTCTTGTGCTAGATGGGATAACAATGTTTACTGAAGCCGATGAATTTATGTATCATGAAATGTTGGTCCATGTTCCACTTTTTACACATCCGAACCCAAAACGGGTTTTGATAATTGGTGGTGGCGACGGTGGTAGCTTGAGAGAGGTCCTAAAACACCCCTCTGTCGAGGAAGCGATTCTATGTGAAGTAGATCCATATGTAATCGATGCGGCGAAGCTCCATCTGAAGGAAATGTCGGTGGAACTAGACAATCCTAAGGCATCTATTTTTAATGAAAATGGAGCGGACTTTGTGAGGAAGAACAAGGACTATTTTGATGTAATAATTGTGGACTCTACTGACCCAACGGCAGGCGAAGGAGGGCATCTCTTTACCAAGGAGTTCTATTCAAATTGCTACAAAGCTCTAAGAAAGGACGGAATATTCTGTGCGGAAACTGAAGACCCTTTCTATGATAAGGGGTGGGTTGCGATTGCTTATAACAGGATTTCCTCCGTATTTCCCATTTCAAAGATGTACACTGGTTTCATGACGACTTATCCCTCTGGTATGTGGACTTATACAATTGGATCTAAAGAACTGGATCCACTCGAGGATTACGATGAAGAAAGGGTTCTTGATTTTGGAGCGCCCCTTAGATACTATAATACTGAAATACACAGGGCCTCGTTTGCTCTTCCTACGTTCCTTAAAGAGCTGACCGGTCAGTTTTGATACATGGCTGCGAAGTTTTACATTTGATGTATTGTGAATAGGATTTCTATAGTTGAGAGAATGACCTACAGCATTTTGCTGGAGTTGTTCTCCCTTCTTTTGTTGAATTTAACCCGGTTTACCCGTGCCGTGATAGAATCATCCTTGATCGGCAGGAGGGAGTATTAATGTATAAGAGAGATCGTATTAGGAACATATCTATAATTGCTCACATTGATCACGGGAAGACGACTCTCGTCGACAGATTCTTAGATATCACCGATACTGTGGACAGAAGAAACAAAAAGGATCAGTTCATGGATTCCATGGATATTGAGAGAGAAAGGGGAATTACCATAAAGTCTAAGCCCTTGAAGCTGAATTACCTTGCTGATGATGGGATTACATACGAGATCAACATTATTGATACACCTGGTCATGTTGACTTCAACTATGAGGTTTCCAGGAGCTTGGCTGCCTGTGAGGGAGCGATTTTGCTTGTTGACGCTTCTCAGGGTGTTGAAGCTCAAACGGTTGGCAACACATATCTAGCAATCGAGAATGATCTTGAGTTGATACCTGTACTGAACAAGATAGATATTCCAAATGCAAATATCGAGGAAACACTTGCGGAAATAGTCGATTTGATAGGCTATTCTCCTGAAGACTGCCTTCAGGCGAGTGCAAAGACTGGTCAGGGGGTTAAGGAGATTCTGGAAGCAGTTGTCAAGAGAGTCTCACCCCCGTCGGGAATGCTAGAAGCACCATTGAAGGCATTGATTTTCGATGCGATTTACGATAAGTATAGAGGCGTAGTTATTCACGTAAGAATCTTTGAAGGAAGTGTAAAAGCGGGAGACAGAATTCAGATGATGGCTTCCGGTGAAATCTTTGAAGTAGTCGAAGTGGGATACTTTCTTCCTCAGATGGAAATCACCGATTCTCTGGATGCAGGTGAGGTTGGTTATATCATTGCCGTAATAAAAGACGTATCGAGTGCCAAGATAGGAGATACCGTTACTTCTGCCAATAATCCTACTGATACTGCTCTTCCCGGTTACAAAGAGGCGAAACCTATGGTCTACGCTGGGATGTTTCCGGGAATGCCCGAGTACTACGACGAACTGAGAAAGGCGCTGGATAAGTTCAAACTGAACGATGCCTCGCTCGTTTTTGAACCGGAGAACTCTCCCGCTTTGGGCTTTGGCTTCAGGGTGGGGTTCCTCGGTCTACTTCATATGGATGTAGTTAGAGAGAGGCTCGAAAGAGAATTCGAAATAGCCTGTATTCTTACCGCCCCTAATGTTGTTTATCGGGTCACTTTACAGAACGGTGAAGTTGCAGAAATAACAAATCCCGCGAGCTTTCCAGAGCCCGGTGAGTTCCTGAGAGTTGAAGAACCGTTTGTCGACCTATCTATAATCACGCCTTCGGAATATATGGGCAACCTAATAGGGTTCATAACTTCCGAAAAGAGAGGCGACTTCAAAGCAGTGGAAAACGCTGGAAAGAATCGGGTTGTTCTGCGTTTTGAGGCTCCGTTGTCGGAGATAATGTTTGACTTCTTCGATAGGATGAAGGCAATTTCGAGAGGTTACGCATCAATGGATTATGAAATTCTCGGCTATCGTGAGTCGGATTTGGTGAAAGTGACAATCCTTGTCAATAAGGAGACTGTAGATTCGCTTTCATTCATAGTTCATGTAGACAAGGAATATCCTGTAGCAAAAAAGGTAGTGGACAAGTTGAGCGAACTAATACCGCAGCATCAATTTCAGATTCCGATACAGGCGAAATCAAGAGGTAGGATAATTGCTAGAAGCGATATAAAGGCATTACGAAAAGATGTTTTGGCCAAATGCTATGGAGGAGATGTTACAAGGAAGATGAAGCTCCTTGAGAAGCAGAAAGAAGGAAAGAAGAGAATGAGAGAAATCGGTCAGGTAACCATTCCACAGAATGCCTTCCTGGCGATTCTGAGAATCGGTGACGAAGAGTGACGAGGTGAGAACATTGATAAGACTTGGGGCACATATGTCCATTTCTAAAGGGTTCGATAAAGTTCCCGGGGACACTGTAGGAATCGGCGGAAACACTTTTCAGATCTTTCCTCACAGTCCAAGGATGTGGAAGGCCTCTCCTCCTAAGAGTGAAATGTCAGCAAGCTTCATATCTGAAATGAAAGACAAATCTCTAGATCCTTTCAATTGTATGGTTCATTCAGGTTATCTCGTGAACATTGCTTCTCCTAATGACGAGGTATGGGAGAAGTCTGTGAATCTTCTCTCTCTAGAGATGAAAATCACAGCTGCTTTGGGTTTGAAGTATTTGAATTTTCATCCCGGAAGTCACCTGGGCGAAGGTCTTAGTGAAGGACTAGAAAGGATTCTTAAAGGAATGGAAATCGTTCTAGGTGAGAATCAGGACAACGATGTGATGCTTCTTCTGGAAAACGTTTCTGCAAAAGGCAATCACATTGGCAGCAGTTTTGAGGAGCTTGCAGCGATAATTGACGGTTCTGTTCAGCCTGAAAGGATTGGGATAACATACGATACCTGTCACGGGTTTGACTCGGGTTTCGACATAAGGGACTTAGAGGGAACCTTGAAGCTTATTGACAAAATCGATTCGACGGTGGGCTACGAAAAGCTGAAGATGATGCATCTCAACGACAGTAAATATCCGCTCGGAGCTGGCAAGGACCGTCATGAAATGATTGGCAAGGGTTACATAGGTATGAATGGCGGATTCAAGGAGTTTCTTTCAAACGAAAAGATACAGGAAATCCCGTGGCTTCTGGAGACGCCTGGAGACGATGCAGATCATGCTTTAGAAATTAAGTATGTGAGGGAGCTAATTGGATGGCGGAGGAAAGCAATCGATGAAGAAGTATGTTGTGGTAACAGGAGGCGTAATCAGTGGAATTGGTAAGGGGATCCTTTCCGCCTCAATTGCTAGAGTTATGAAGGAGTGCGGAGTAGAGGTGAATACTCTGAAGATAGACCCGTATTTGAACCTCGATGCAGGTACAATGAACCCAAACCAGCATGGTGAGGTTTTCGTTACCGAAGACGGTTATGAAGCGGATCTTGATCTCGGCCACTATGAGAGATTTCTTGGCAAGAACATGAGAAGAGAGAACAACATGACGGCGGGGCAGGTCTTCAAGTCAATAATCGACAAAGAGAGGAAAGGTGACTTTTTAGGAGCCACCGTTCAGATGGTTCCGCATGTAACTGATGAGATCAAGTCTAGAATCAGAAAAGTGCCGGGTGATCTCATAATGATAGAAATTGGAGGTACTGTTGGCGACATTGAAGGAGAGATATTCCTCGAAGCGGTACGCGAACTGTGGGTCGAGGAGGGGCCGGAGAACTTCCTCTTCATACATGTAACCTATGTTCCCTATTTGCGTGTCACGAACGAGTTTAAGACGAAACCAACACAGCAGTCAGTTCAACTCCTAAGAAGAATTGGAATTCAGCCTCAAATGATTGTTGTTAGATCAGAGCTTCCAATTGAAGAAAACGAACTCGGAAAGATTGCCCTTTTTGGCGGAGTAGAAAGGCAGATGGTTTACAACCTACCCGATTCAGAAAACGTGTATGATGTTCCCAGAATTGTTTACTCCCATGGGATTCACAGAAAGATCGCATCCTGGCTAAACATTGAAATCGAAGAACGGTTCGAATGGAACTATCCCAAGTCGTTTGCTCCAACCAGGGTAGTAATAGTAGGCAAGTACCTTGGGACAGACGATGCTTACAAGAGCATTTCTGAAAGCATTACTCTCTGCGGAGCAAGCAAGCCGGAAGTCATTGATTCACAGTGCTTTGAGGATATGACGGAAGCACAGATAAAGGCCGAGCTTCGCAAATACGACGGAATAATCATACCCGGCGGTTTTGGCAAACGAGGTATTGAAGGAAAGATTGCCGTGATAAAGGCGGCCAGAGAAGAGGACATCCCGATTCTCGGTATTTGTTTGGGAATGCAGCTTATGGTTATCGAGTTCGCAAGGAATATTTGCAAGTTAGAGAATGCCAACTCGACGGAGTTCGATCCTTCTACTCCATATCCAGTCATCGATCTAATGGAAGAGCAGAAAGCAATATTGAAACTTGGCGGTACGATGAGACTTGGCGCTCAGGAGACTCCAATAGAAGAAGGTACAACTCTTTACGAGGCGTATAACGAGCGTCTAGTCTATGAAAGACACAGGCATAGATATGAGGTCAACCTCGAGCGTTTTCCCGATCTTTTCAGGACGCCAGAAGAAACGGATGAAAGTAAACTGAGAATATCCTCTAGAGCGACATTCGTTGAGGCGATAGAACTTCCTGAAAAGAGATTCTTCGTCGGTATTCAATATCATCCTGAATTCAGGTCGAAGGTGGGTAGGCCCAATCCGATATTTGAACTCTTCCTGACGAGAGTAAGAGAGAAGAGAAGGATTCAACAGTGACATTCGAAAACGGGAGAGTACTAGATCTTTCGGAACCGCAAATTATGGGAATACTCAACATTACCCCCGACTCCTTTTTTCCGGGAAGCAGATTCATTGACATACCGGTTGCTCTGGATAAAGCTCTCGAAATGCTTGAAAATGGTGCAGCAATAATAGACATAGGTGGAGAATCCTCAAGACCGGGAGCTGAAAAGGTAGAGTCAAAAGAGGAAATCGCAAGGGTTCTACCTTTAATAAGGCAGCTGCGAAGCAAAAGACCTGATGCAGTCATCTCAGTAGACACTTATAACAGTGAGACTGCGAGTGCTGCACTTTCTGAAGGGGCTGACATGATCAACGATATCACCGGGCTCAGGTCGATGAAGATGATAAAGGCAGTCTCTGAAAACCATGCAGCTGTTGTTATTATGCACATGAGAGGCGATCCTTCTACCATGAGTCGAATGACAGATTACCGAGACGTAGTTGGAGAAGTTTCATCCTGGCTACTTGAAAGGGCCAGGCGGGCAATTGATTTCGGAGTAGATCCTGACAGGATAATACTTGATCCCGGTATAGGTTTCGCCAAGTCCGCTGAACAAAGTATTGAGATTCTGAAAAATATAGAGAAGTTTAAGAAGATGGGTTTCCCTATTCTTGTAGGGCATTCCAGAAAAAGCTTCATATCGAAGATTACTGGAACACCGGTTGAAGAGAGATTGGAAGAGACTATTAGCATTTCAACATACTTATACCTTAAAAAGGTAAACATAATTCGCGTTCATGATGTACAGGAGCACGGTCGAATCTTTGGTATACTTAAGACATTGAACCCATGCGGAGAGTATTGGGGGGAGTGATTTGCCCTATAGTAGACGCTCAAAGAAATACTGGAAGGAAACCTGGAAGGCGTATCTTTTTCTGCTGCCTTCGATCATAATTCTGGGAGTGTTTGTCTTCTGGCCAATCGGTTTCTCGCTTGTTCTCAGTTTCTTTAAATGGGACTACACATCGACTACTCGTTATTTCATAGGTTTTGACAATTACAAGGAGCTCTTCAGGCTAACCTATCCCGTTTCCCTAAGTTTTGTGAACTCGCTAATGAACACTGTTGTTTATGTTGTTATCGTCCTTGTAGTAGTTCAACTCATCTACTATCTTCTTGGACTTATGAGTAAGTATGATAAGACAGACAAGAGTCATTCGTTTTTATATGTCATTTTCATTGTTTTGCTTTCCGGATATGTTCTTTTGCGTAATACCAGTATTGGTCTCACAACTATCGGGCTGTTTGCAGGATTGGGCTTGATGGGTTTTGGACTCTATGTACTTCTTCGCAGGAAGAGTAGCATTCAGAGCAGAAGGATGAAATCGAGCCAGTGGTCAACCCTTATCCTGTTTATTGTCGTCTATTACGTTTTTGCCTACCAAATCCTCACTCAGAGCGCTGACTTTGTTCAGTATTTCACTCTGGCAAAAGAAAGCTCGGACTTTCTTAAGTCTATCTACAATACGGTCTATTATGTTCTGCTGTCAGTTCCAACTCAGATAGGCCTGGCTCTGATTATTGCTATGCTTTTAAACAAGAACATAAAGCTGAGATCCCTTTTCAGGACTGCTTATTTCATCCCTTTTGTTACATCTGTTGTTGCCGTTTCACTTGTGTGGCAGTGGATGTTCAACGACCAGTTTGGATTGCTCAACTACATTCTTTCAATCTTCAACCTGCCGAGAATTGCCTGGCTAAAAGATGAAGTTTGGACAATTCCAACGATAGCTATAGTCTCTGTATGGCAGCATGTTGGATACACTACCGTGATCTTTCTTGCCGGTCTTCAGAATATCGATAGGTCCTATTACGAGGCCGCCGATGTTGATGGCGCAAGCGGGTGGCAGAAATTCAAGTTCATTACCTGGCCGCTCCTCTCGGGCACCACTTTCTTCATAATGATAATCACGATGATAGGTTCGTTCAAGGTATTCTCTCAGATCTTTATTCTTTACCAGGGGCTACCTGGGCCGGTCAATAAAAGCGGATTGACCCTTGTATACTACGTATTTGATGCATTCTACAATCAGCAGAGAATGGGAGTAGCGAGCGCGGCAGCATATGTGCTCTTTATGATTATTCTGGTCTTGACAATGGTGCAGCTAAATGTGGGTAAGAAGCGCGTTCACTACGAAGGTTGAGGTGTTCAGATGACTACATCGTCGACTAAGATTATCTCGAAAATTCTACTCTACGTAGTAATTGTCGGTGGAGCCTTTCTGATGCTGATTCCATTTGCCTGGATGGTTGCGACCTCCTTCAAGGCGCCCAGTGAAGTTTCGAGTTGGCCCCCTGTATGGACGACAAAGAACGCAGCAAGTTCCTTCACGTTCAAGACACAAATCAAGCAGAAGAGCGCAAGTGCTTCGGTAGATCTCTCGGCTTTGAGTCTCAGCGAATTCAGAAACTTCGCCGCCCTTATGGAGGAGTCTGCAAGTTTTGATACAGTGACCGTTAATCTTGACGATGACCCGATTAGAAGAGGCGAAATCGAGATCCAGCTCTTGGAGACAAACGGTTCTCCTGCCGACTATTCGACGGAGGTTGATCGGCAGAGATTCGAATCTCTAGTTGAACGGTATCATACACTTGCTACCAGTTTCCCGGACTCAGTTTCGAGAGATTTGAAAGATCTTCCTGTAGATGACGTTGGCCGTTTTTTGGACAGCTTCTTTAACGTGGCTGTGTATGGAGATAATGGTTTTGTTAGGCGAGTTGTTCTCGTAACGTCGCTCAAAACGGAGTATTCGAAAGCAATCGAAAGACTGGCGCAAAGCGTTGAAACTACAATGAAAGAGTTGCCAATAGATACTGATGAAAGCAAAGCGATCAAAAAGAGAATCCGGGAAGAGTCGGCCAGACTTTTCGAAAACCCGGTAGTTGAGCTTACGCGTTCAATAGAGAATCTCGAGCCTTATAGAACTGGGAGTACTGGGGTCACCGATTTGACCGAACTGGAGAAAGTGGTTGAAGATTTGAGAGACAGCATTAATACTATCAGGAATGTTGCTTCTGAAGTGGTCACGCTTTCTCAAGAAATCTCTGCTGGAGATTCCAGAGTCTCTCTTTCGGTGAGGCAGCTCGAAAGATCTCTTGAAGCCGCACCTTCTGGACTGATTCAGTGGATGGACTTGTTGAATCTGTATTCCGACTTGAGAATTTTCTACGACGAATCACAGAATGAGAGTCTTTCAAGCGCTTCAATAGTGGGAAAGATACGGACCGATTCTGAAGTGCACTCCTTGCTGTCCGACTTTGTGAATCGGTGGGATATTGATGAGGAAATGAGAACCCACTTGCTTACCAAGGTTAATCCGTCTAATGTACGGAACGCAGTTGCAATCCTCCTGAACTATCTTGATAGCAATTTTAAGGAGAGTCTTTCAAAATACTTCTCGGATGTGCAGACACCACTCGAAGCAATCAATGATGCCATGAATTTCCTGAGAACTTCGCTTCTGGTTGCTTCTGATCCAGTCCTCGATGAGAAAGTCAATAGCGCGATGGATGAAGAGACACCTTATTCGAGTCTCATCACACTGATTAAGGAAGTGGCCTCAGAGGCAGGTCAGACGATTGGAGTCGGGGGCGTTGTAGCGAGCCTGGATAGGCAGGCAAACATCAGTGGCCACGAACCGTTTGCAGAATTGATAAGACGAAGATGGAGAGAGACCGACTTAATAGGTACTTTCTCCAGAGTCCATTCCGATATATTCAGCGAACTTGATCTCTCAAGTAAACCCGATGAAGTTGAAAGAGTTTACTACAGGGGTATCATTTCCCCGTCCGGTGCGAAATCTTTCGACATAAAGCTGAAAGGAATTCCTGCGGTCTGGCTCAAAGACGACCAATGCGCCGGCAAGGCGAATTTTACTCTGGGAGAGACTATTAGCAACTTCTTTCAAAATTATGTCACAGCATGGAACGCTGCCCCTTTCGGCAGGTATTACTTCAACACTGTGTTCGTAGCTACCGTGACAACATTTGTTGAGATAATCTTTGCAGCTATGGCGGCCTTTGCATTTGCAAAGATGGAGTTCTTCGGGAAAAATCTCTTGTTCACTCTCTTCCTGGCGACAATGATGGTCCCCGGAGAAGTACTCCTTGTGCCCAACTACATCACGCTTACTGCCCTTGGTTGGATTGACTCGTATTACGCCCTAATTGTTCCGTGGGTAGTTTCCGTTTTTGCCATATTCTTGTTGAGACAACATTTCATGACTATCCCGAACGAACTATACGATGCGGCTATGATTGACGGCCTTTCTAAGTGGCGCTTTCTATGGACAATTCTAGTTCCGCTTTCTAAACCCGCTGTCATAACCGCTGCGCTTCTGAAATTCGTCGGTAGTTGGAATTCCTTCCTTTGGGTCCTTATAGTTACGAAGAGTCCCGAGATCAGGACTTTACCGGTTGGACTTCAGAATTTCAGTTCTGCAACGGGAAGTGATTACCATCTACTGATGGCGGCCGCTACATTTTCCATAATTCCGGTCGTAATTCTCTTTCTGATTACCCAGAAGTACTTCATTGCCGGAATTGCCAGGAGTGGTCTCAAATAAAAAGCAAGAAGAATAGGGCGAGATTTCCGCTTGGATTGTTCATCTTTCTGGCGCTGCTTTTTTCGCTCCTGTTAATCAACAACTATAACGCAATAGCACGTTACAAGCAGGCTCAGAGAAAACTCGAGAACCTCCAGAGGGAGTATGATGCTCTCGAGAAAGAAATCGAAATCAAGGAATCTGAACTGGAGCTCTTAAGGCAACTGGCTCCGGGAATGCCGCAAAATGACACTGGAGGAAATAGATGAGATTCGTAGTAACAACCTCTCATAAGCCTACTAGAGAAGAAGTCGTGAATGCCAGAACTCTGGCAGAGGAACTGGGAGTGAAGTATGTTTCGAGAGGCCGACTTAGGGAATTTGAGAAAGAGAGTCCCGTTGATTTCTATTACGTGTTTGATAAGAATGGTCAGCTTTCCATAAAGGCTGGACAATCTGTTTTCTTCTTTCACCCGGGAATGTCGAAGGTCAGATACAAGAACATCAAGCTTCAAAATTCTGACTACCTGATAAACAGCATGGAGCTTTCAGGGGAAGAAGTAGTCCTAGACACTACTTTTGGACTGGGAAACGAGGCGCTTCTCATTGCACACTTCTTGCCTCGGGGCAAAGTTGTTGGCCTTGAAGCGTCCGAACACATATTCAGAGTAGTCGCCCATGGCCTTCGAAACTACCCTTACACTGATGAATGGATAAGAGAGGCATCAACAAGAATCGAACTTCATAATATTAATCTGCGGGAGTTCGTAAAGTCTTGTGCAGACAACTCTTACGATATTGTTTACTGTGACCCTATGTTTGACAGACCCCAGTTGAGTTCCCATTCAATCAATCCGCTAAGACCCTTTGCCGTATATGAGAGAATAATAAGGCCTGATGTGGATGAAATGATACGGGTTGCTTCGAAGAGATTCATAATTAAGAGCAGAACGAGAGACACGCTTTTCGAGGAGCTTGGTCTTCACTTCGATAGACTCTGGGGAAGTAAGAAAAGTGGAGTATTATATGGGGTGATTGAAAAGAAATGATCCCTTTAGTATTAGGTCCAACTGCCGTAGGGAAGACTTCACTTCTGCTGGAAATCGCTGGAAGACTTCCAATAGAAGTGATTTCCGTGGATTCTCGTCAGATTTATCGCTTCATGGATATTGGTACTGCAAAACCAACACGTACAGAACTATCTCTGCTTAAGCATTGGCTGATAGACATTCGAAATCCCGATGAGAGTTTCGACGTGATGGAATTCAGGAAGCTCTCTCTCGAATTCATCGCGGAGATTAAATCAAGGGGTAAAATCCCTGTTTTGGCCGGTGGGACGGGCCTGTATGCTGACGCCCTGATCAGAGGATTGGCGGATGTTCCGGCGAGAGATGAAAATATTCGTGAAGCCCTGCTACAAATCGAATCACAAAAAAAGGGGTTCTTAAGAGAGCTGCTCCGGAAAGTCGATCCCAAAGCCTTTGAAACGATACACGAAAATGATTTGAAACGTACTGTCAGATATCTTGAGGTTTTTCTCAGAACAGGGAAACCGTTAACTGAATTCCATAAAGAGAGCGAGATGTCGGGAGAGTTTGGTATAGTGATTTTACAGAGAGAAAGGGACGAGCTGCACAGAAGAATCGAGGCACGTGTCCACAGGATGATTGACTCTGGTCTTGCAGAAGAGACGGAGAGGCTTCTCGAGATGGGTTATGCTCCGGAACTCAACGCACTGAAGACAATAGGTTACGCTGAGATGGTACAATATATAAAGTGTGGAGTATCCCTTACGGATACCAGTGAGCGGATTATCGTAAACTCTAGAAGATACGCTCGTCGTCAGATTATTTGGTTCAGAAGATACAGAGAAGCTTTGAGAATTGACCTGTCCACTCTCGGAAATGAGGCGGCTCAGGTTCTTGAAAATACGATTCTCTCAGTTTGGGGGGGTAAGAATGGCTGAAAAGTTCAATTTGCAGGATCGTTTCTTGAATCTTTTAAGGGTTAACCGGATCGAAGTCAAGATCTATCTCGAAGGTGGGTTCCAGACGAAGGGGATGGTCAAGTCTTTCGACAATTTCACTGTGCTGCTTGAAGATGGTCAGGAACAGACTCTTGTTTACAAGCATGCTATCAAGATGATGGTTCCTCAGAAGTATGTGAAGTTAACGAATACTTCGGGCAAGAAGGAGGACTGAAGAGAGTATAGACACTTTACTTGTCGCTGTTTTTTCGTCTGAAGAACAGGATATGAAAACAGAAATACTGGGCGAGCTTCAAGAGCTGGCCCGAACTGCCGGTTATTATGTAACGGAAAGCGTCGTTCAGAATCTTGATTATCCCGATCCAAGACACTACCTTGGAAAAGGAAAGGTTGGCTTTGCGAAGAGAATGATTGAAGCCTTTGGTGTATCTCTTGCGATAACGCGACATGAGTTATCGCCGTCTCAGGCGATGAATCTTGAAAGACTGCTGGGGATACATGTCATAGACAGAACGCAGCTGATTCTTGAAATCTTCGCTGAACATGCAACAACCAAAGAGGGAAAACTCGAAGTAGAGCTCGCCAGCCTTAAGTATCAACTTCCGAGACTGAAGGGATTTGGCAGGATGCTTTCACAAACCGGAGCAGGTATAGGTACAAGAGGGCCTGGGGAGAAGAAACTTGAGATAGATAGACGGCAGGCTCAGGACAGAATCTCTCGCCTCAGAAAAGAGATCGAAGAACTCGCGAAACGGAGAGAAATATCACGCAAGAAGAGACAGTCATCTTCGGTACCTCTTGTTTCTTTTGTTGGCTATACAAATGTTGGGAAATCATCGTTAGTCTCCGAGATTAGCAGCGAGGATCTAATCATAGAGGATAAGCTTTTCGCAACGCTCGATACCCGAGTCAGGAAAGCGAAGTTGCCGGCTGGAATGCACTTACTGGTTTCCGACACCGTTGGATTCATAAGAGAATTGCCACACGAGTTGATGGAGAGCTTCAAATCCACGTTGGACGAAGTGAAGTACTCCGATATCCTCGTGGTAGTTTCCGATGCATCTGACATGGCAATCAAAGACAAGTACTCCGTAGTAGACCGTACTCTACGTGAAATAGGTGCGGGAGAGATCAGAAGAATTCACGTTCTGAACAAGATTGATCTCTGTACGAATGAAAGACTGGCCGAACTGGAAGGATTCTTTCCAGATTCAGTAATGGTAAGTGCACTGAGAAGCTACAACATTGAGGGCATACTTAATGAAATCACAAGGAAACTCTTTGGTGAGAAGTCCAGAAGAACGTTGAGATTGACTCCTGCCGAGTTTTCGAATTTCATGAGATTTAGAAACTCCGTGGAAGTGCTTTCTGAGAGCTTTGACAGAGAGCTCATCGAGATCGAATATTTGTCCTCCGATGAGATAAATGAACGGCTCATTTCTTCTATATGTGAGGAGGGAAGAAAATGAAGAGGTTATTATCGGTCATACTGGTAATTCTGACTACTGGAATGTTGTTTTCGGCGACACTTCTTTTTCCTTTGAAGAGGGCACCGGAGATAACGGGCTATTTTGGCGAGTTTAGGGGGAATTCCAAAAATATCAACTATCCCGAGCATTTCCACATGGGAATGGATTACTCAACTGGAAGTATTGTGGGACTTGATCTTCGTTCTCCAGACGATTCGTATGTGCACCAGATCTATATAAACCATCCTATATATGGCATTGGGATAGCCCTTACGCTTCCTGAAGTCACGAATATTCTTACTAATGAGGAAGGTATCAATGTGATCTTTGCGCACGTTAATGAAGTCGGGGACACTTCTACGTTAACGGGAAGAAAACTAAATGATCTTTATCACCAGCTAATTTCTGAGTTTGGAGATCAGTATGTCGAAGTAACCTTTGACCCTAGAGAGCTTCTTTTCAGAAAGAGCGATGTTGTCGCAAAGTCAGGAAACAGCGGTAATGTTCCTCCTCATCTTCATCTGGAGGTTAGGGATTCAACAATGCAGACGATAATCAATCCGGGATTCTTTTTCGATACAGGTTCTCCAACTCCAGCAATTGAAATACTTGACATAAGAGCGGGCGGAAAAACGTACTCATTTTCGGAAGGTAAACCAACGATAGAAATGACTCCGAACACTCCACTGGATCTTCACGCAAAGGTGCAGCTGAGGCATCCGATAAGTCCCAAGACTATTGAGCTGTACGTAGAGAACAGTTTGATCTACCAGATAGATTTCGTATCATTTGAATTGGACGAAGTCGATAAGGTTCGCGAAATATATTCATCACCATCAACGGAATCGGATTATTGGTTCAACTTAAACTCGAGGATTTCGCTCAGTGTCCTGCCAATAAACATCTGGGATGACATCGACTGGACAAATCCTAGAGATGCGAGAGTGGTAGTTCGAGATCACTGGGGGAACGAGGCTTCGAAAGACTTCAGAATTGAAATGAGGAGGTAATTCAGATGTTTTTCAAGAAGAAGCCGCGCGATATTGGCAGGAATCCCTTTTACGACAACGGGAACACTGTGGTTGTGCACTTTCAGTGCAACAAGTGCGGAGAGAAATTCAGAAGCCATCTTAGAAAGTATTACGATGTCAGTGTAAACTATGGAAAGGGTAAGGGTGCTTACAGGCTCGACAAAGAGTTCATTGGCAGCAATTGTCAGAACAGGATTCAGATCACTGCTGAATTCAATAGAGCTTTCAAACCTTTGTCTTTCGAAATTGTTGGCGGTAGATTCATTTCCAAAGAAGAATATGAAGAATAGATTCATTTTGTAGGAGGCAGTTATGAAGACTTGGTTGTTCACCAGTGAAAGTGTTACGGAAGGCCATCCCGATAAGATGGCCGATCAGATTTCCGATGCAATTTTGGATGCAATGTTAACTCAGGATGAGAACTCGAGGGTCGCAGTTGAGACTCTTCTTGCTACAGGGGTTGCAGTAGTTGCTGGAGAGGTAAGTACAAAAGCCTATGTCGATATTCCGAGAGTTGTCAGAGACACAATTCTCGATATTGGATACAACAGGGCTAAGTTTGGTTTCGATGGGGAAACCTGTGCAGTTCTCACAAGTATAGACGAGCAGTCACCGGATATAGCTCTTGGAGTTGACAGGTCCTATGAGGCAAAGAAGAATGATGTAGATAGATACGCACTTATTGGAGCCGGTGATCAGGGTATGATGTTTGGTTACGCAACGAACGAGACGCCGGAAATGATGCCTTTGCCTATCGTTCTCGCCCATAGACTTGCCAGAAGACTCAGTCAGGTTAGAAGGGATGGAACCGTCCAAGGCTTCAGGCCTGATGGAAAGACCCAAGTTACCGTTAAGTATCAAGACGGAAAACCGGTTGGTGTGACTGCTATTGTAGTTTCAACACAACATGATCCCGATCTGACCAGTCACGAAATCGAAAGACTTGTCGTTGACAATGTGGTAGCTCCGGTAATCGAGCATGATCTATTGCTTGAGGGCGTCGAAATCTTCGTGAATCCAACCGGGCGTTTTGTCAAGGGTGGACCTTCGGCCGATACTGGTTTGACCGGGAGAAAGATTATTGTCGATACCTATGGAGCTGGATACCTCATGGCGGAGGCGCCTTTAGCGGTAAGGATCCGACGAAAGTCGATAGGTCGGCCCATTACATGGCCAGATACACCGCGAAGAACATCGTAGCCGCCGGATTGGCGGAACGAGTAACACTTCAGTTGGCTTATGCAATTGGAGTTGCAAAACCCGTGTCGTTCATGATAGATGCTCACAATACGGAGAAGGTGGATCTCGAGAAATTAAGAAAGGCCGTTCTAAAGGTTTTTGACTTCAGGCCCGCCGCCATTATAGACCGTTTGAATCTCAGAAGACCAATCTACAGACAGATAGCCGCATTTGGTCATTTCGGCAGGATTGACGTTGATCTTCCCTGGGAAGAAACCGATGCGGTAGACCAATTGAAGAAAGCACTGGATTGATGATACAATAAACAGGTAAATCTCGAAAGGAGGAGAAGTGATAAGTGCCTAACAATGCATCAGCAAAGAAGAGAGTAAGACAGACCGCCAAGAAAACAATGATGAACAAGGCTGTCAGAACGAAATTTAGGAATGCTTCAAAGAAGCTGTATAAAGCTATAGAAGAGGGTGAAGATCCAAAGCTCGTTTCGTCCATGCTCAGTGAAGTATATTCTACTCTCGATAAGGCGGCTAAGTCCGGGACGATACACAAGAATACGGCTTCCCGTAAAAAGGCTAGATTGACCTCAAAAGTGAAAACATACGTCGAGACGAGAGGATAATACAGTCAAAAAATGAAAAAAGGTGGCTTTAGCCACCTTTTTTTGCTGTCAACAGCAGCAATCAAAGATTCTCTGGAGCTGCGTCCTGATGTGTCCCTGCGAGGACGTTCTCTTCAGTCTCAGGATCGAACAAATGCATCATCGACATATCGAAAACAAGATCCATCTTGTCACCGGCAGCCGCTCTGCTCTTTGGATCTACTTTCGCCACAATGTCATCTCCGTGAATGTTAGCATGGATAAGCGTTTCGCTACCTAGAGGTTCAACAACGTCTACACTGCCCTTGACTGTATACTCATCCTTTGGCGCGACGGCGTACATCTTGTCGTATATATCCTCCGGTCTTATGCCGAATGTGATGTCCTTACCGACCAAACCTTTAACTTTGTCAACCTTGTCTTCAGGGACCAGAAGTTTCATGTCTTCTTTGACGACCCAAACACTACCGTTTTCGGATACAAGCTTTGCGCTTATGAAGTTCATTGCTGGAGTTCCTATAAACCCCGCGACAAACTTATTTCTTGGTTCAAAGTAGACCGAATAAGGATCACCTATCTGCTGAATAATGCCATCTTTCATTATGACAATCTTGTCTGCCATTGTCATTGCTTCAACCTGGTCGTGAGTGACGTAGATGATCGTTGCCTGTAGATTCTGGTGGAGCCTCTTCAGTTCCGCCCTCATCTGCACCCTCAGCTTCGCATCCAGGTTGGATAGAGGTTCGTCAAAGAGGAAGACTTTTGGCTTTCTAACTATCGCTCTTCCAACGGCAACCCTCTGTCTCTGACCACCGGAAAGCTGCTTTGGCTTTCGATCAAGTAGCTGCTCTATTCCAAGGATTCTGGCAGCTTCCCTGACTCTTTCCTCAATCTCGGGCTTGGGTGTCTTCCTAAGTTTCAATCCGAATGCCATATTCTCATAAACAGACATGTGTGGGTAAAGAGCATAATTCTGGAAAACCATAGCGATGTCTCTATCCTTAGGTTCGACATCGTTAACGACTTTACCACCGATTTTTATTGTTCCCTCGGTGATTTCTTCCAATCCGGCTATCATTCTCAATGTCGTTGTCTTTCCACAGCCGGAAGGGCCCAGTAAAACAAGGAACTCTTTGTCTTTTACTTCCAGATTTGCATCCAAAACAGCTTTGACTCCATTTGGATAAGTCTTACCTACCTTCTCGAGGATAACTTCTGCCATCTTACACCTCCGTCAATCATCATCGACTTGAACAATAAGATCCTTTATTTCAACATCCATCGCTTCATCGCCAGCGTCCATTAAATAGAGATCATAAACCCTCTCAAGAAACCTGTTGAAGAGCACGTACTTACGATAGTCCATCACTACAGCCTTGGGAAGACCGTTTTTTGTTATAATTATATCGGCCTTCTCACAATCGTCAACGACCTTTGAAAAGTGTGTTTTTGCTTCGGCCAGAGAAAAAAAAGAGAGCTCATGTAATCTTGACAAAGGAACCACCTCGGGACCATTATACAGCATGACCATAATTATAGTCAAGCTTTGGAGGTGCCAGAGATGGCGAAGAAGTTTTTCTTGAAACAACCAATGATGAGAAAGGTAATCTACGCTCTCCTTCCAATTCTGATCTTCGCTGTCGGTAATTTCGGCTGGGTAGTGTTTTCCAAGGTGTTTCTGTCCATTCTCATCTCGGTTTTTGTCGAATGGTTATTCGAAAAGAAAAAGGGAAAACCCGTCAGCGAGGCCTCAATAGTCACCGGCTTTCTGATTGGCCTGATTCTTCCACCGGCAGTGCCCTTCTGGATTGTAATTGTTGCCTCTTCATTTGCGATAATCTTTGCGAAAATGGCCTTCGGGGGTTTCGCGAAGAATCTCTACAATCCGGCCTTGGTAGGAAGGGCCTTTGTCTATATTAGCTTTCCCGCAGCCGTTCAACAGAGCTGGACGCCGGCGGTTCAAAGCTGGGGACAGGGATTCGTTCGCTGGATCAGCTCCGATATCATTACCATGCTACTCCAGCGAATGTCATCAGAAGTGGAGGAAGTGTAAGTGCGTGGAGAATGATATTTGGCAATATCTCCGGCTCATCAGGTGAAACAGCAAAGTGGTTGATAGCAGCTGCAGCTGTGTACCTTATTATCACCAAAGTTGCTTCGTGGAAGATAATTGTCTCGACGCTTGTGTCAGCATTTGTCATGTCAGGGATTGTCTATATATTCGACCCTTCTAAAATGAGCCCGTTTCACTGGATTATTGGAGGTAGTATATTGTTTGGGGCAGTATTCATGGCCACCGACCCTGTAAGCGCTCCGAAGAAAGAAAAGTCGAAATGGATATATGGAGCTATGATCGGTTCACTAGCGGTGATAATAGGGTCTTTCTCTCTTTTCGGTGCGGGTCTCATGTTTGCTGTTCTCATTGCAAACACATTTGCGTCTCTTCTAGATTACCTTAACACCCCGAAGAAGGTGAGGGCATGAGTGGCAGATTGTACTCAGTAGTATTTACCTTTGTTCTCACGACGATCTTCGTTTTATGTCTTGCTGGCATTAACGCTTTGGCTTCCGGCACGATCGAGAAGAATGAACAACTCGAGTTCCAAAGATCTCTCGTTTACGTGTTTAATCTCGCAGAAGACATCGACTCAGTCTCAGATGAGGAAATTCTAGGGCTTTATGGCAACAGGATTGAAGAGATCACCGGGGATCAGACAGTTTACATTGTCAACAAAGATGGCTCAAAGGAGTTAGCCTTTACAGTACAGAGTCCGGGTTTGTGGGGGACAATTACGGCACTTATTGCATTCAATGAGGAGGGAACGAGGATTACCGGAATAGATTTCGTCAGCCACTCGGAGACGCCCGGTCTTGGAGGTAGAATTGACGAAAGTCGGTTCAAGGAGCAGTTCAGAGGAGAGCAGATCTCTTCAGATCCCTCTGCAAGAGTGGCTGTGGTTACGGGACAGGATACTGTCTCTAAAGAAGATGCTCGAGTTGACGCAATTACGGGAGCCACCAGAACATCTGAATCAATACAGATCCTCTTGAACAAGGCGATTAATTCTGTATTACCCGTCGTTCGCGAGGTGGTGAAATAAAATGGCTGATTCCAAGAAGACGGTCTTTCTTGCAAACATCTGGAAGAATAATCCGGTAATAGTGCAGATTCTGGGGATCTGTTCTGCTCTAGCAGTCACAAACAACCTGACAAACACTCTGATTATGGGAGTAGGTCTAATCTTCGTTACCGCTTTCTCTTCACTGACCATCTCCGCTCTCAGAAAACTGATTCCAAGAAACGTGCGGATGATGATTCAGGTTCTTATTATTGCAACTTACGTGATAATTCTCGATATTGTCCTCAAAGCATATCTACCCTCTATCAGCAAGGCTCTTGGTCCTTATGTTGGGTTGATAATAACGAACTGTATCATTATGGGACGAGCAGAAGCCTTTGCCCAGTCTCACGGTCCGATTCTTTCCTTTCTCGACGGCGTCTCCGCGGGAATTGGCTACTCGCTGATTCTTCTTGCCGTAGCCTTTATAAGAGAGCTTTTGGGTTTTGGCACGATTTTTGGAGTGAGAGTTATGCCGGAAAGTTTCACTCCTTGGGTGATAATGATAATGGCTCCCAGCGCCTTCTTTATTTTAGGTGCGATAATCTGGATCGCGAGAACGCCGATCGTCAAGAAGAAGTAAGGAGGGGTTTAGATGGGAGTTCCACTTAATCCATTTGTAATAATGATAGCGGCGGCATTGACAAGTAATATGGTGCTGAGCAATTTTCTGGGGATGTGCTCTTTCATATCGGTTTCTAAAGACATAAAAACTGCCAATGGGCTTGGTATGGCAGTGACATTCGTTCTTACGCTTACTTCTGTTCTCAACTACATAGTCTACTATTACATATTAGTTCCTCTGAATCTCGATTATCTAAGGTACATAGTATTCATTGTTGTAATCGCTGCTTTTGTGCAGTTCCTGGAAATGATCATTGAAAGATTCTCTCCGGCTCTCTACATCAACTTGGGAATCTTCTTACCCCTCATCACAGTCAATTGCGCAATTCTCGGTGGAGTTCTCTTCATGATAATCAGAGAGTACAACCTCATCCAGTCTCTGTTCTTTGGGTTCGGTTCCGGTGCTGGCTGGTGGCTTGCGATAGTCGCACTGTCTGCAATGCGCATGAGAATGAGAGAGAATGATCTACCTCCTCAGTTGGTTGGCCCAGGCATTACAGTGATAATTATCGGAATAATGGCACTTGCTTCATGGGTTTTTCGGGCATGTTGCCCGTTCAATAAGGTGGTGTTTTGATTGCAAATAGTCATATCAGCTCTTGTGATCGGAGGAATTTCGGCGCTGCTCGCTGCAATTCTCACTGTTGCGGATGCCCTTGTGAACAACTATGGAGAAGTTAGTATAAGAGTAAATGATTCGAAAGACTTGAAAGTGAAAGGCGGAGCGACTCTTCTGTCTACGCTTGCAAGTGAGAAGATCTTCATTCCCTCTGCATGCGGGGGTAAAGGCAGCTGCGGACTTTGCAAGGTAAGGGTTTTGACAGACATCGGGCCCATTCTCCCGACAGAACTACCATATCTTTCCGAGAAAGAGAAGAAAAACAACATTAGGCTTTCGTGCCAGATTAAGGTTAAGAGTGATATATCAATCGAGATCCCGGAAGAATTGTTCAATATAAGGGAATACATCGCCAGTGTTTCATCGATAAAGGATGTGACACATGACATTAAGGAAGTCTTCTTTGATTTGGAAGATGAGATCGAATTCAAGGCAGGTCAGTATGTGCAGCTGATAGTTCCAGCTTATGGAGATATCAAGGGTGAAACAATGAGGGCATATTCGATGTCCTCGCAACCCTCGGTTAAGAGCGGTGTTGAATTGCTGATAAGACTTGTCCCGAACGGGATTGTCACAACTTACGTTCACAAAAT